>JBBISV010000001.1:0-22150 GCA_037441085.1 Gammaproteobacteria bacterium
CCGGCGCGAACGTCCCCGCGCAGGTCGTGGCCGGTGCGATCGGGGTGCAGGCGTTCGCGATTTGAGTTCCGCCGATCGTGTGACCGCAGTCGGTCTTGGCGGGGGCCCCACTGTTGCTGAACGTACAGTTACCCGGCACGGTCGGGTCGCTCGCGATGCCGGCGATGAACGCGTTCGCCGCATCACCCGGCAAAACCGAAATGAAGTAATGCTTGGCGGGATCGAGCGCGACGTCGGTCGGGAACGAGCGCGGCGCCGGTGTTCCGGATTTCCCGCCGAAGGCCTGGGCGTCACCGCAGGACAGCGGCCCGGTGCAACCCGCGGCGACGATCGTCGTGTGGCTCACGTGGAAGCTGTTGCTGATGATGCGCGCCGGATTGCCGTCCGACCCCTTGCCCGGAGTCACCGCCGGCAAGGTATGGAACGTGGGATCTTCCTCGATCAGCCACATATAGTCGGTCAACGCGGTCGTGGTCGTTGCCGTGGAACCCGCGTGCACCTGCGAGGCGTTTTGGACGATCGCGAGCGCGTCCTTTACGGTGACCGCGGGACCGTTGCCCGCGGGAAAATGCACCGTCACCGGGGTGCTGGCGCCCGCGGTACCCTGGGTGTCGGTGGCGATGTAATTGAATGTGCAGGTGGCGCCGCCGGTTGCGGCGCTGGCGACGAACGACCCGTCGGGGTTCAACGTGACCGCGCAGCCGCTCGGCGCCTTCGCCGGATCGAGCGCGGCATGCAGCGCGAAGCCGGCCGAGTCGCCGTCGTTGGCGAGCACGCCGTCGCCGGTCATCGTGCGGAACAGGGTCGCGACCGCGCTGCTGTAAACGTCGGTGGTCGAGTTGACGGTGTCCGTACCCGCGCCGGCGGTCAAGATCACGGTCGCGCACAGGGGATTGGGCGTCGCGGCCGTGCCGATCGCCGTGCCGTTGCCGCAGTAGGTGAAGCTGTCGAACGCCGCGCCGACGACGGGCGGCGACGCACCGGTGTAGGCATAAGTGAACGTGCCGTCGGCATTCATCGTCACGGTACCCTTCGTGGGGGCGACCGCGACCGCCGACGCGTACACGCCGACGTCGTTGGTGAGCACGTTGTTGGTGTAGGTCTTGGCGTAGGCCGGCACCGTGAATGCATCGGCGACCGCGTGCGCGCTCACCACCGCGGCCTTGCCGGCGCCGCCGGCCAACCACGCATTGAACGCCTGGCTCGCGGTGAGAGACCCGGTGGGCGCCACGGTCGCGGAATTCACGAACGCGAGGTAACCTTGAGCGCCGCCGAACGGTGCGCCGTTCGTCGACAGGCCGAGCGAGCGGTCGAAGAAAGCATAGGCGGCCTCGGCGTACGCGGACGGACTCGCGCCCGCGGTCGCGGCCGGCGCGGTCGCCGGCGAAACCAGCACGTCCCGCGTCTTGCCGGCGGTCATCAGCGCTTCCGATTGCACCTTGGGCGCGCCGGGCGCGCGATTGCCGTCGTCGGCGATCAGGCTCATCGGCAGCCCGACGAGCGACGGGACATGAGTCCGAAGTCCCGCATTGACGATGCGCACCATCACATTGCCGGTCGAATAGAGCGGCGACACCGCCGTCGCGTTGCCGCTCGGATTGTTGCGATCGAAGCTCTGACCGTTCAACAGGATATAGGTCGGCGCATAGTTGACCGCCGGCGGATAACAGGGCGTGGTGCCGCCCGCCGTCGTGCAACCCGCCGCATTCCACGCGGTGCGGTCGCTGGTGCCGGCGACCGCCGCCGCGTCGACCGCGGCGTTTTGAGCCGCATCGACTTCGCTGATCAGAAATACCGCGTCGGCATCATAGGTGACGGCATTGACGCTGACGCCGTTGACCGCGCCCGCGGGATAGGCCGTGCCCGGCGTCGTGATCGACGCGGGCGTCGTGCCGGTCGCGGCGGCGACGGCCGGGGCCGTCGTGACGACCAGCACGCCGTACAGGCCCATCGGCGCCTGCAGCGACGGATGCGTTCCGGTCTCATACAGATAAGTGCCAGGCTTAAGCCCCGAATACGTATAGGACTGCGAACCGGGCGCCGTGCCCGCCATCGCCGCCGCCTCGGGCACGAACGAGCGCACACGCGTACCCTGCGTTGGCGGCGTGAAACTGCCCCCGGTGTTCACCGGCCAGGTGGTCGTCGTGACGGCCGGGTGAACGATCGGGCCGTTCGGATCGCGCACCGGCGCGCCGAGGCCCCCGCCGAACTGTCCCAGGATTACGAATGACGTCGCGACCGGCAGTTGATTCGACAATGTCACCACCAAGGTGTCGCCCGGCGCCGCATAGATCGTCGGCCCCGGTGTCCAGGTGGCGGCCGTGGCGCAGGCCGCGCCGACCGCGGCGCCCGCGGGGGACGCCGACGACACGCAATAGCCCCACATGGGCACCTTGGCGCCGTCGGTCATGGTCGCGGTGGCGCGCTGCGCGGTGAGCGCGACGTCGATCGTCGCGGCGGACACCCGCCCCGCCGACGCGAACAGCGTGAGACCCAGCGACGCCGTGCACAGCATCAGACTGGCGATACCGGTACGCATTCCTTTCTCCTTGGCCATGGTGTTCTTGACCATGCTCGTGATATCCATGCCGGGTTATTTCGATTCGTCGATGACGGCGCTGGGCGGGTCGACGATCAACATCATCATCATGCCGCCCGGAAACACATCGTTCGTCGTGATCTCGCGTTCATCATGCGAGTGCCACATGAACGCGTAGCCCGCGCTCGCGTTCTGCTTCGCGGTGCCGGGAGGCAGCGGCGTCGACGGAAAGCCTGCCGCGGCGGATTCCGACAGGCCGAGATAAGGCGTGCCGCCGTACCACAGGCCGTTGGCGAGGATCTGCGGGTCCGCCGGCGTCACCGGAATCGGCTTGTCGTGGTCCGCGCACCACTCCCCGTAGTTCGGCGCGGTGCGCTTCGCGGGCGGCACGCTGTTGACCGTGTAGTAGCCGTCGCCGTCGGGGATGCAAACGATGTGATTCGCCGCGTCACTCGAAGGGTTGTGGCCGTACACGTCCCAATTCAGACCCTTGCCGGTCCACGTGAAAATCGCATCGACCGACTGGCCGGACACCGACGGGAACGTGAATATCAGGGGCCCCGCGAGTCGCGCGATGCCTCCCGGAAGAGGCGAATTCTTGTCGTTCGGCACCAGCAGCAGATTGCCGTCGCGCGCCAGCACGCGTGCATGATTGCCGTGGATGTGCAAGGGGTGCTGGATGCGTCCCTGGCCGATCACCCGCACCAGCACGAGCTCATGCGGGTGCATGTGCGGGTTGCCGTTGTAGGGCTGGTTCGGCAACAGCGCCGCATAGTTCGCATCCATGTCGTCCGGCATCGAGCGGCCGTTGACGAGAAAATAGTTCGGATGATAAGGCTCCGAGCGCACCGCGATCGGCGCGCAGCTCGCATTGGAATTGCTCGCGAGCAGGTTCTCGCACGCAGTTTTTTGCGCCAACGCGGCATCGTGGATCGAGGACTCCATCTCCGCGAGCTGGAACAGATACTCCCGGTCGTAACAGCTCTGCGGGTGATCGTAGGCCGCATCCGCGAGCCGATAGATCGCGTCGGCCGCGTGCGTGGCACCGGTGCAGTTCGCGATCGTCGCCGCGTTCGTCGGCAGCACGATGACCGCGCCGTACATCCCCATCTCGATCTGTAGGTCGCTCTGCGTGCCGCTGTAGTAGGCGTACGTGCCGGGCTTGGTCGCGGTGAACGAGTAGGTCACCGTGCCGGCCGGCGCGGCCTCGCGGGCGAGCACGCCGGGCACGCCGTTCGTCGCGGTCACCTGCAGGCCGGAGAAGACGATCGAGGTGTTGCCGGCCGCGAGCGGCAGCGCATTGCGCAGCGTCACGGTGACGGTGTCGCCTTCGTTGACGATCATCGTCGGACCGGGGATCTGCATCAGCGGACAGGTGCCGATGGTCGCCAGCGCCGCCGGCGCGAATCCCGAAGGTGCGCCGTCGCAGCCGTAGCCCCAGGAGTACACCGAGGCGCCGTCGGGCTGCGACGAATAGCCTTCGGTCGCGACCAGCGCGAAACTCTTGGCAGTCGGCGGACCGACCGAGGGGCTCGAGGGGACGGTGCCCAGGATGCCGGGCACCGCGCCCAGGACCGGCACCCCTGCGAGCAGCGCGGCACAGGCGGCGCCGGCGGCGACCAGGCGAACGGCGAACGTCGGATACTTCACGGTCGCTCTCCTTAAAGAATCCGGATTTCGGTCATCATGCCGCCGAAGTTTTCGGCGTCATTCGACAGATGATCGAGATTGGTGGTGTAGAGGAAGAAGGTCTGCCCCGGCTGGTATTGCGGGTCGGAGACGTCGAGAATCACGTCCATCGATTCGCCGCCGCCGAGCGTGATCGAATTGGTGTTGTAGTACATGTTGTTGCCGGCCTCGTCGCGCAGCATGCGGGCGTTGTCCGCGATCACCGTCATCGGCACGCCCACGGTCGCGAGCGTCGAGTATTCGGTCACGCTGAGATCCGAGATGCGCAGCAGCGCGCGCTTTTGTCCCTTGGTCTTGTCGATCGTGATCAGGGCCGGCAGCGGCTGGGACGGCCGCGGGATGCCGTCCGAGGCTTCGGTCTCGATGACCGCCGGATTGACGGTGTCGGGGTAACCGCGGCCGTTCAACAGAAAGTACTTGTCCTTCATGTCGGCGAACGGCTCGGGGTTGAACGTCATGCCGATGAAATGAAAGCTCGGATCGAATCCCATCAATTGAATCGGATACTCGACGTCGTACTCGGTGGAACCGTCGCCATCGTCGTAGGCGTATTTCGCGCCTGCGGCCTGCGTCATCGCGGACGTGGGCTGGGGCGGCAGCGGCGAGGAACACAGGATGTCGCGCATGCACGGATCGTAGGGCCCGTTCGCGTCGGTGTAGGTGCCGACCAAGGCCGCGCGCAGATCGGTGCCCGCCGGCACGCGGTCCTGGCGCGGCCGCACGAACAGCTGTCCGACCATGCCCATCTGCAGGTGTTCGGGCGGCGTGATGTGGCAATGCCAGAAATAGGTGCCGGCGTCCGGCGCCGTATAGTAATAGGTGAAGCTGCCGGCGATTGCGATCGCCACCGACGCGTCCGGGACGCCGTCGAAGTACGAGGAGGCGTTCGGATAGCCGTGGAAGTGGATCGTGTGTTGTTCGAACAAGTCGGGCCGCATGATCATGCCGACGTTCGACAAGGTCAGGAACAACTCGTCATCCTCGTCGATCGCGATCAACGGCGCCGGCGCGTTCGCGGCCATCACGCCGATGTTCATCATGGTCGCGGGGTCACGGATCGCGGCGTCCGGGCTGCCGCCGGGCGGGTTCGCGCTCGCGGCGCCGTCCGCGGTGATGGGGCCCGCGTAGGGCTGGTTGAACACCCCCGCAAGCTGCGTGCCGGCGTAAGGACCGTTGACGACGTTGTCGCCGCCACCCTGATTTTCGAGCGAGGCCCTTCCCGACAGCGCGCCGAACCCGAACAGATAGATCTGCTGGCCGTCGCCCATGGTCGCGAAGCCGTCGCCGCCGGACACGTGTTGGCACTTGATGAAACCGGGGTGGGTTGGATCGGGTGTCGGCAGGCCCGTCGCCGGATCGATAACTTGCCGCGTCGGATGTAAATTCGTCTTTTGCGGACACTGCACGCGAAACGATTGGGCGTTGACCGACAATGCGCCCAACAATCCCAGACAGGCGACGGTCACGCACCGTAACAGCTGATTCCTGGCCATCGATTTCTCCCTGCTCGGCCGGGCGCTACGACCCATTTGTGCACGGTGGCCATCATGCGGGTACGCCGCCCCGCCTGGGCAGTAGGTCGATTACCGCGGGGGAACTACGGGGTTCTATGTAGAAACGGGCCGCGAAGGGGCCCGGCGTGGCCGGTCAGGCGCTCGGGATCGGCCAGCAAACGGACAAGGTGGTGCCACGCGCCGGCGCCGAGTCGATGGTCAGCCTGCCGCCGTCATGTTCCGCCCGCTCGCGCATGCCGCGCCAACCGCTGCCGCGATTTCGCAGACCCCGCTTGGACTTGACATGGAAGCCGACGCCGTCGTCGGCTACCTGGACCGTCAGGTTGCCGCCGCGGATATCGAGCGACACCTTGACCGACTTGGCGGCGGCGTGTTTTGCGACGTTGTTCAGCGCTTCTTGGACGACGCGGAACACGCTGATGCCGAGCGCCCGTGGAATGTCCGCGTCGCGCAGCGGCATGTCGACGGCGATCCGGACGTTCGGATAGACGTCGCCCCATTCGCGGCAGAACGCGCGCACCGCCGAGACCGGCCCCAGGTCATCGAGCAACCGCGGCCGCAGGCTGGATGAAATCGCGCGCACGTCGTTGATGGTCCGGTGTACGTGCGCCACCGCGAGTTCGAGCGCGTCCGCGAGATTGCCCCGTTCCGGATGATCGAGCAGGTGGACCGAGCGCTCCAGCGTGTACTTGATCGCCGACAAGGACTGGCCGACGGCGTCGTGCAGCTCGCGGCTGATGCTCTTGCGCTCGTTCTCCTGCGCATGCATCAGCTGCACGGTGAGCGTCGACAATTCATTGCGCGACTCGCGCAGGCGGTTCTCGGCGACCTCGCAGCGCAGAACCTGGTCGCGCAACTCGGCATTGGCGTGGGTGAGTTCCTCGGTGCGGGCCTGTACGCGGCCCTCGAGTTGACCGTTCAGACTCCGCAGACCCTCCTGGGCCGCGCTCAATGCGGTGACATCGGCAACGAGGCAAACCGCCTGCACCGCGGCATCCGCGCCGGCGAATCCCGGGCGCTGGGCCAAATGCCGCAGGCTGATCGTCAGGGTGCGCTCCAATTCGCGGTCGTGAAACTGCACTTCGCTCGTGCGCCCGGTCCCCGCCGCCTGATCCCAGCCGTCGCGCAGCGCACGCTGCAGACGGCACCCGCGGCCCGAGCAGTGCGGATGCAGCAACCGGTGCAACTCGCATCCGACAGAATCGCGCACATTACCGAGACCCCAACGTTCGATCGTCCGATTGATTCGCCGAACCCGCCGTTCGCCGTCGAGCAGACAAATGATTTCCGGCAGCACATCGACGGTGGCTTCCCATTGTTGTTTTGCCATGATCGCCGGGTGCGCATCGACCGGCTGGGGCAATTGCGCCGCCGCGAGCAGCCGCAACAGACTCTGCGAATGCCGCAATCGCCGCCGGTCGAGCGTCCAGGCGCGCGGGTCGTTGGGGGTGAACACGATCACCGCGTTGACGGTGCCGGCGGGAGTGCCGAGCGGCACCCACCATTGATTGAACCGGGCAAGCCCGGCGGGTATTTTGCGTTCGGCGAGCACGGACAACACGCCGCGGCCCGCGCGGCGCACCAGCACCGGCGCATCGGTTCCGAATTTGACCGCGGTGTGGCCCGATAAAACCTGCCCGGTCCATTTCGCCGGCATGCGCACCGCGCCGCGCACCACCGCGTGCCGGCCGTCCTCGTCGCAACTCAGGATCAGACCGCGCGCCGCGGGGAAGTTGAGCCGCAGCCAACAGGCGATATGACTGACGATTTGTGCCGACGCGTCCGGCCGCGGGTGCGCGACGGCGATGGGGCCGCCGCCCGCCTGGTCGGCTTTCAACTGGCGTGCGGGCATGCTCATGAGCCGAGATTCCTCGCCGGAGTCGTCAATACGCATTGCAACACGGCTGTCATTTTAATCGCATCGACCGCCCGAATGGGTGATCGGCGCCGCGAAATCATTGGGCCGCGGCGCATTTTTGCGGAAAAATCGAGCGCTTTACGGCGCCGATGGCGATAATGGATCCCAAAGGGGGCGTCGAAGGACACGTATGTACCTCGATATCTTCGGTCTGCGACAGCTGCCGTTCAGACTCCGTCCGGAGGCGGCTTTCTGGTACGCGGAGTCCCGGCTCGCGCGCGCGCGCGATCAACTCGTCGCCGCGCTGCGCCGCCACGATGCCCTGACGATCGTCAGCGGCGACGCCGGCATCGGCAAGAGCCTGTTGGTCGAAGCGGCGCTAGAAGCCGCCGCCTCCGGCCGACCGGTGCTGCGCGTCAATCATCCACGGATGTCCTGGGGGGAACTGACCCAGGCCATTGCGCTGCAACTCCCCGCCGCGGCCGGCGAGGCCGCCGAACATCCGTCGCTTCCCGCGCGGCTCGCGCAAGCGCCCGCGCCGCCGGTGCTCGTGATGGATCAAGGACAACTGATGCCGCCCGCGACGCTCGAAGCCCTGCTCGCGCTCACCGTCGGCGGTACCCACCTCGGTATCGTGCTGCAGGCCTGCGGCAGCGCCGGTCCCTGGACCGCGGTCGACTGGACTGCCTCGCAGGTCGCGCCGGTCAAGCTCGAACCGCTGACGCCGGATCAAATCGCGCCCTACATCGAGCATCGCCTGCGTGTCGCCGGCGCCGCGCGCCCGAATCTGTTCACGCGCGAGGCCTGCGATCAAATATTCGTGCACGCGCGCGGCGTGCCGCGTGCGATCAACGCCTTGTGCGACCGCGCACTGTCCCTGGCGGCGGCGCGTCACCAGGAACGGGTCACCGACGGCGAGATCCGGGAGGCGGCGCAGGATCCGGGCTGGCGCGAACCGCAGGTGAGCGACGACCCCCCGGTTTCGGCCGCCACGGACAACATACCCGCGCCGCTTGCGCCCGGACCGCTGCCCGCGGGCCGCCGCATCGTCGTTCTCAAGGACGCACGCCCGGTGGCGGAGCTGCCGCTGGTTCCGGGCAGGCTGCAGATCGGGCGCGCGCCGGACAACGATCTCGCACTCCCCAGCCGATACGTCAGCCGCCGGCATTGCGAACTCATCACGATCGGCGACGGCGCCGAGGCGCACACGATGCTGGTCGACCTGGGTAGCCACAACGGCACGCTCGTCAACGGTCGCCGCATAAAACGCCATCGGCTGACGCGCGGCGACGTGGTGCTGCTCGGCGACCACGAGTTGCGCTGCGTGAGCATCTTCGACTCAGGCATTGCCGATCCCGGATGAGCGGCCGATCGCCCTCAGCAACTCCGCCGTTTCGAACGGCTTCGTCAACACCTGATCCGCGCCCGCCTTGTTCGCGGCCGCGAGATAGGCCGACGTCGTGATCGCCGTCGGCTGGTAGGCCGTGTCGCCGAAGTTGCCGCCGCCCGATATGGCGATGATGTGCACCGCCGGGTACTCGGCGCGGATGGTGCCGATGGTCTCGACACCGTCGACTCCCGGCATGATGATGTCGGTGATCACGACATCCGCGCCGGCGCGGCGGATCTCCTCGAGCGCCTCCGCGCCGTTGCCGACGCAGCGAACCTCGAAGCCAGCCCGCACCAGCACGCGCCGCAGCGCATCGCGCACGTCGCCCTCGTCGTCGACCACCAATATGTTCATCATGACGGAACCTCGACGATCGGAAAGAACAGTCGAAACGTCGTCCCCGCGCCCACCGCGGTTTCGACGGAAATGCGGGCACCGAAGCTCTCGACGATGCCGTGCACGACCGACAGACCGAGCCCCGTCCCCTCACCGACACCGCGCGTCGTGAAGAACGGCTCGAAGATGCGCGCCGCGGTCGCCTCGTCCATACCGTGACCGTTGTCACGCACCCAAAGTTCCGCGACCCCGGCCGCGCGCCGCAGGCCGATCGTCACGACGCCGCCGGTCTTGCCGAGGGACTGGTAGGCGTTCACGCCGAGATTCATCACCAGCTGCTGCAGGAGCGCCGGATCGGCCCGGACCGGCATCGGGCCCGGCTCGAGCGCCGAGGTCAGGGTGACCGTGGTGGGCACGAGCGCCGAAAAGAGCTTGAGCGACTCGGCAACCGTCTCTACCAGGTCGACGACCGCCAGCTGCGCCTGATCGAACTTGTGGCTGAACGTCAGAATCTTGCGCACCACCTCGCGGGCGCGCCGGGCGCTGCCGAGCACGCGGCTCAGATCCTCGCGGGTCGGCGACTCCGCCGGCAGGTCTTCGAGGGCCGCTTCGGTGAACAGGATGATCGGCAGCAGCGCGTTGTTGAATTCGTGCGCGATGCCGCCGGCGAGCGTGCCGACCGTATCGAGCCGCTGCCGGTGCCGCAGATCGTTCTCGAGCCCCCGCCGTCGCTCCTCCGCGCGCTCCTTTTCGGCGATTTCCGCGCGCAGCTGCTGGTTCACGTCGACGAGCGCGCGGCGCATGTGATCAAGGTCAGCCGACAGGTCCTGCAGCTCGCCGATGCGGCTCGCGACCCCGAGGCGCTTGGCGTAATCCCCGGAGGCGATGGCGCGCGCGCCGTCCTGCAGCTCGCGGATTGGGCGCGCGAGCCGCACGCCGAAATACAGCGCGACCGCGAGCGAGAAGCCCGTATAGACGGCCAGCACGGCGAGCATCCGCCGCAGCGCCCGGCCGATGTCCGCCTCGGTCGGCATCTCGTCGAATCCGATGCGCAGTTCCGCGATCCGTCCGCCGGAATTGATCGGCAGCTTCAGGAAATACACGTGATCGCCATGCTCGCGGAACGAGAAGTCCTGCTGCGCGGGCATGCGCAGCGCGGCGCGGCCGAGACGGCTGCGGACGGCGCCGCGACCGTCGACGTATTCGGCGTAGACGCCGTCGCCGTTGAGTATCGCAATATCCAACAGATCGCGGATCCGCTGCGGCGGGTCCGCGGCGCCCTCGAGTTCGAGCTGGTCCGCCAGCATGCGCGCGAAGGTGCGGGCGTGATCGACGAACAGCCGCTCGTGGCTCGCGCGCACCACGTCGCTCAGGCGGACATAGAGCACCGGCAGCAGCACCGCGTGCGCCGCCACCACGACCGCGATGACCGCGGCCGACAAGGACAGCCTCATTCTTGCCATAGGGTGCGGATGACGCGGATGTCCGGCTTGCCGTTCACGTCCGACGCCCACGCGAAGCTCACCACTTCGGGGTCGCGGTCCAGCGCCCGCAGCAGGGCCCCGACGCTGTGCGCGGTCGGCGGCGGCGTGCGCCCCTGCTGCAGGGCGAGCGCGAGGACGCGGCGCTCATAGGTGGTGGCGGACATGGCGACCACGTTCTGCAGGAAAATCTGGTCCAGGCGCCGATCGCTGCCGTTGCGCAGCGCGCGCAGCGCGTGGCCGTCGCGCATCACCGTCAGGCCCATGAACAGCCTGCGCACCTCGACCGAGCTCAGGCTGGTCACGTCGCTGCCGGCGCGGACGATCAGCACGACGACATCGTGGCGCTGCGCGCACGCCGCGGCGCTCCACAGCGCCGCCGCCAAAACGAGCCGGATCCATCCCTGTTTCACGGGAACGCCGCGCTCCATTGCAGGCGCAGTTCCCGGTACCTCGCTTGCGCCGCGTCGCTGCGGGAGAACTCTATGGTCAGCGCCTGGCGCCTCAGGAAATCCCAGCGCACGCCGGCCGAGTCGCGGCGGTACGCCCAATCGTCGTCCCCGCCGATGGCGCGGACCCAGCGCGAATTCTGCGTGTTCGAACTCGGTTCGATCCTCCCGAACGCGGTCAGATGATGCGCGAGCCTGCGCTCGACCTGCCCGTACGCCGCGGTCAACCGTTCCGCGTGCGTCGCACCGAGCCCGCCGTAGTGCATGCGCACGACATAGACCGCGCCGAACACCCGCCACTCTCCCCGGCCGTAATTGAATTCAGCGCCGACCAGGTCGAGCGCGGCGTGCGTCGCCTGCAGCGCGGACTCGAGCGCGGCATCGCGAAACGCGAACTCATCGTGCGACCACAGCAGCGCGATCCGGTCGGATCCGAAATAGCGCGGCAGAAAGGCGAGCCGCGCACCCGCCGCCGGCCGATGCTCACCGGGATTGCCGTCGAGGATCTGCACCGGCCGCAGACCGTCGGCGAAAACCGCGGGGCCTGCGCCGGCCGCGACCGAGAACTCGACGCCGGCATCGCGGCCGACCTGCCGGCGCGACTCGAGCAGCGCGCCCACGATGTGCTGCGGGATCAGGCCCTCGTCGTCCTCCCAGCGTTCGATGTAGGGCCGGGTGATCGACGTCTGCAGGTATTGGCCGTGGTCGCTCGCGTCGTTCCAGGCGCTCGCCGGTTGCTGAAAGCGGCCGAACCACAGCAGCGTGTCCGGCACGAACTCGAGGCCGGCCTGCAGGCGTTCGACCGCATGGGTGCCGGAGGTCGTCGCGCGAATGTCCGCGAACGTGTGCATCCGTCCTTGGGTGCGGCCGAACACGGCGTCGCCCTGCAGATTGGGATCCTCGTCGGGTGCGATCGCTGCGGCGGGCCGAAAGCGCGTCAAGGATTCCGCGCTGACGAAGAACTCCATTTCGTTCGAATGATCGACGGCGCCGGCCGGCGGGTCCGCCCCGGCCGACCCGCAAACGCAGGCAAGCAACGCCGCGCACAGCAGCATGCGCGCGTGGATCACGGGTCGCCGGGTGCGCAAATCAAAACCTCGTCGCATGATGGTCGCCGCCGATCAGACGCCCGGACGCAGCCGGACGGCAAGCGGAAAATTAACATAATCCAGCTTTTTCCGACGCCTATGCATTTCTCCAAATTACTGTGACGGCCGTCACAGCATCACAATGGCCCGCCGTGGTCCGATCCGCTGAAGGAAAAAAACTCGAGGGATCGGTGCAGTTACGCAACGGACCAGGCCCCGCCGCCACGGATGAACAGGTTCTGGGCTACGAGCGCGCGCATCGGGCCGCGGTCACTCCCGTGCCGATTTTGCTGGTCGAGGACCACGTGGTCCTGCGCGACGGCCTGCGCGCGCTGCTCGAGGTGAACCCCGAGTTCGAGGTCGTCGGGGAGGCCGGACTCGCCGAGGATGCACTGGCGCTGGCGTCGAAACTTCGGCCGGCGATCGTGCTCGCCGACATTGCGTTGCCGGACCGCTCGGGCATCGCGCTGGTGCGCGAGTTGGCGGCGCTGGATCTCGGCTGCCGCGTGATCATGTTGACGGCGTACAAGACCGAGGAATATATCCGGGCCGCGCTCGAGGCCGGCGCCGGCGGCTACATTCTCAAGGATGCGAGCTTCGCCGAACTGGTGCAGGGCGTGCTCGCGGTGGCGTCCGGACGGCGGTTCCTGTGCCGGGCGACCTCGGATTTGCTCGTGGGGCACTACATATCGCCCCACGATCAGCATCCGGTCCCGTCCCTGGAACGCCTGACCCGGCGCGAGACCGACGTGCTCGGCCGCATCGCGAGCGGCGAGTCCAACAAGCAGATGGCTCGCTCGCTGTCGCTGTCCGTGAAGACCGTCGAGAAGCACCGGTCGAATCTGATGCGCAAGCTGATGCTCCACAATACCGCCGAAGTGACCTTGTTCGCGATCCGCAACGGCCTCGTCAACCGCGTCTGACCGGACCCCGCACGCGCGGGCGCGGCGCCGGTGGACGCGGGCGCGTTATGTCAATATCCTGACGCGCAACACCGCCCGACGCGGCGGATCAACCTCGAGGAAACCGCAGATGCAATCGAGCCAATTTCGTCCCCTGTCACTGACGCTCTTGGGAATGACCCTGGCCGCGCCCATGGCCGCCCCCTTGGCCGCCTCGGCGGCGGCGACGGCGCCCGACGCGGCCGCGACCGACGTCGCCGCGACCATGAGCGAGACCACCCGCTTTCTGAGCGATCAGCACAAGCTGACCCAGGGCAGCGTGACCATCGGCGGCAAGGCGATCGCCTACCGCGCCGACGCCGGCGTGCTGGTCGTGCACTTGAAGGACCCGATGGACGCCGACGCGCCGCCGCCCGCGGGTGCGCACGCGGTGCCGGTGCCGCAGCCGCCGGAGGCGAGCATGTCCTACGTCGCCTATTTCAAGGGCGACAAGGAGGATCCGCGCCGACCCATCACCTTCCTGTACAACGGCGGACCGGGTTCGTCGACCATCTGGCTTCATATGGGCGCGTTCGGGCCGTTGCGGGTCGTCACCCGCAGCGACACCCATACGCCCGCGGCGCCCTATCGCCTCGTCAACAACGAATACAGCCTGCTGGACGTGAGCGACCTGGTGTTCATCGACGCCCCCGGCACGGGTTTCGGGCATCTGCGGGGCAAGGACAAGAAGAAATCGTTTTTCGGCGTCGATCAGGACGCCCATGCTTTCGCGGCTTTCATCGTCAAATTCCTGTCGGAGCACAACCGCTGGAATTCCCCCAAGTATCTATTCGGCGAAAGCTACGGCACGACCCGCTCCGCGGCATTGGTCAACATCCTCGAGAACGAGGATTCGCTGGACGTGAACGGCGTGATCCTCCTGTCCCAGATCCTGAACTTCGACGACAGCGTGGATGGCCCCCAGTTCAACCCCGGGGTCGATCTGCCGTATGAACTCGCCCTGCCGACTTACGCGGCGACCGCGTGGTACCACCATAAGCTGCCGAATCCGCCGGCCGACCTCGCCCCGCTGCTGACCGAAGTCGAACAGTACGCCCTCGGCGATTATGCGCAGGCGCTCAGCGCGGGTAACACTCTCGACGCCGCCACGAAGGCGGCGGTCGCGCAAAAGCTGCATGAGTACACCGGCCTGCCGGTCGACTACATCCTGCGCGCCGATTTGCGCATCAACGGCGGCGAATTCGAAAAGAACCTGCAGGGCAGCGAGGTCACGACCGGCCGGCTCGACACGCGCTTTTCGGGCCCGACGATCGACCCCATGAGCAAGGAATCCGACTACGACCCGCAGTCGTCGGCCATTTCCTCGGCCTATGTATCCGCGTTCAACGACTACGTGCGCACGAAGCTGGACTTTGGCCAGGGCATGACCTACAAGCCGGAGATCGACCTGTGGAAGACCTGGGACTTCTCCCATCAGCCGCCGGGCGCGAATGCCAAGCTGCCGGGCCCGACGAACGTAATGACGGACCTCGCGGTCGCGATGAAGACCGACCCGCAGCTTCAGGTCATGCTGAACGGCGGCTACTTCGATCTCGCCACCCCGTTCTTCGCGGCGATGTACGAGATGCGGCATCTGCCGATCGAGGCGTCGCTCGAGAAGAACATCGAAATGCACTGGTATACGTCGGGGCACATGGTCTACGTGCACGAACCGGACTTGAAACTGCTGCACGCGAACGTCGCCGCGTTCATCGACCGGACGCGCAACGAGCCCGCCGCGCAATAGTGGCGTCAGGGTCCCGCGCGCCGGCGGCGCGCGGGACCGTCCGCTAGACTCCTGTGGACCGCCCCTCGATCAGCAGCCGACGGTAGACGCGTATCACGTTCGGCACGTAGTTCAGGGTCTCGCGATAGGGCGGCACATGCCCCCCATAGCGCTCCACAGCGCCTTCGCCGGCATCGTACGCGGCCAGCGCGAGCTCCAGATTGCTGCCGAAGCGCGCCATCAAATCGCCCAGAAAGCGCGCGCCCGCCCGGATGTTCTGCGCCGGATCGTAGATGTCGGTGACGCCATAGTGCCGCGCCGTCGACGGCCGCAGCTGCATCAAGCCGATGGCGCCCCGCTTGGAGACGGCGCGCGGATTGAAACCGGATTCCACCGCGATCACGGCCCTCACCAGGGCGGGCTGGATGGTCGCCGCGCGCGCGGCGCGATCGATCACCTGGTCATATTTGGCGGAGCGGGCCAGCCAGTTGACCGCTTTCCCGTGGACTCGAGCGGCGCGTGGCGCCGGCGCGGCGGCGGGCGCGGGCGCCGCCAGGATCAGATGATAGCGGTCGTCGGTCGGCACATTGCTGAAGTGGGTGACGCCGCCCGCGTCCGTGAAGGCGTAGATGTCGGCCCGCGCGATGTGCGGTGCGACGCACGGCAAGAGCGCCGCCAGCAGCAGTGAGGCAACGAGTGGGGAGTGGTGCGGCCGCATCGCGGTGATCACCGGTGGTAGCCGCGGCGCAGCGCCCGGCTCCTCGGCCCCCTACCGCACCGCTCGCGCGAGTCCGGGTCCGATCGACCAGCGCCGGCTCTCGGCGATCAGGGTCGCGGGGGTCGCGAACCCGTCCAGCCGCACCCAGGGCCGCCCCGGCGCCGCGCGCATCAGGGTCAACGGCCGGTGGCTCATTTTGTCGCCGTTGAATGCATTGAAGGCACGCTCGACCGTCTCGACCGCCTCGGTCGATCCGGTGTAGTAGTCCCAGCCGCGCGCGGCGTGATACTGCTTCGCATAGGCGCGCAGGCGCGCCGGCGTGTCCTGCTCCGGATCGATGGATATGGACACCAGATGCACCGAACCCGCGCGCGTGCCGAGCGCCTGCTGGAAGCGCTCGAACAATTGACTGGCCATCGGGCAGATCGTGGTGCAGCTCGTGAACACGAAGTTCATGACCACCGGCCGCCCATCGTCTATTTCATGGCGCAGCGCAACCTTACGGCCGTCCGCGCGCACCAAGTCGACGGTGGGTACGACGTAGTGTTGCACCGAGCGGTGCGCCGCCGGCATGGCCATGCCGTCCATCGACGCGTCGGCGGCCCATGCGCCCGCCGCCACGCAGACCGCCATGCCGCACAAAAAACTCAAGGAAACGGATTTCGCGCTGATCATGATCGCCTCCCGCACGCCGCCGAGTGACGGACCGCCACCCGGAGTATCGGCGAATCGCGCGCAGACCGGGTATGGGTAGAATACCTACCCCGTGCCGCCGACCGTCAGGGCGTCGATGCGCAGTGTCGGCTGGCCGACGCCAACAGGTACGGACTGCCCCTCCTTGCCGCAGGTGCCCACCCCGTCGTCGAGTTTCATGTCGCTGCCGACCAGGCTGACCCGCGTCAGCACGTCGGGGCCGTTGCCGATCAAGGTGGCCCCCTTGACCGGGGCGCCGATCCGACCGTGTTCGATCAGGTAGGCCTCGCTCGCCGAAAAGACGAATTTGCCGGACGTGATGTCGACCTGGCCGCCGCCGAAATTGACCGCGTACAGCCCCTTGTCGACCGATGCGATGATTTCCGCGGGTGCATGCCGGCCGGCGCGCATGTACGTGTTGGTCATCCGCGGCAGCGTCATGTGCGCGAACGACTCGCGCCGGCCGTTGCCGGTCGGGGACTGGCCCATCAGCCGCGCGTTCAGCTTGTCCTGGATGTAGCCGCGCAGCACCCCGTTCTCGATCAACACCGTGCACTGGGTCGGGGTGCCCTCGTCGTCGACGTTCAGGGACCCGCGCCGCCGCTCGATCGTGCCGTCGTCGACGACGGTGATTTCCGCCGCGGCGACCTTCTCACCGATGCGGTTGGAGAACGCGGAGGTACCCTTGCGGTTGAAGTCACCTTCGAGCCCGTGACCGATCGCCTCGTGCAACAAGATGCCCGGCCAGCCGGGACCGAGCACGACCGGCATGGATCCGGCCGGTGCCGCGACCGCCTCGAGATTCACCAGGGCCTGGCGCACCGCCTCGCGGGCATGCGCGAACGGCTCCTCGCCGCGCAGCAGTTCATCGAACCCGAAACGCCCGCCGCCGCCGCTGTAGCCCTGTTCGCGCCGGCCATTCTGTTCGACGATGACCGAGACGTTGATGCGTACGAGCGGCCGCACGTCCGCGGCGAGGGTGCCGTCGCTCGCGGCGATCAGCACGACTTCGTGCACCGCGGCGAGGGATGCCATGACCTGCTTGACGCGCGGATCGATACGGCGCGTCTCGGCATCGATGCGCACCAGCCACTCCACCTTTTCCTCGTCGCGGACCGTCTCCAACGGATCGGTCGGCAGGTACAGGCGGCGGGTCGGCGGGCGCGACCACGCCTGGACCGCGTTCCGGCCGCCGCTTCGGGCGATCGCGCGCGCCGCGTGCGATGCCTGTTCCAGAGCCGGCATCAGCACCTCGTCCGTGTACGCGAATCCGGTCTTCTCGCCGCTGATCGCGCGCACGCCGACGCCTTGCTCGATGTTGTGCGAGCCTTCCTTGACGATGCCGTCCTCCAGCGACCAGGATTCCTCGCGCGAGGATTGAAAATAGAGGTCCGCGTAATCGATCCCGCGGCTCATCAGCACGTCGAGCACGCCCGACAGCCGGCCCTGGTCGAGTCCCGCCGGCGCGAGGATCGCGCGTTCGGCGAGTTGCAACGCGGCCGCGGTCATGCGGGCTCCGCGAGCGTCTGGTTTTCGCCCAGGCGCCGGTTCTGCAGCGCCGGAAACCGGGCGCGCGTCTCGGCTTGTTTCAGCAAGTCCAGGTCCGCCGTGATCACGCCGCCGCCTTTTTCCAGCCGCGCCAGCACCTGACCCCAGTAATCGACGATCAGCGTGTCGCCGAAGGTTTCGCGGCCGTTGCTGTGAGTCCCGCTTTGCGCCGGCGCAACCACGTAGCTTAGGTTCTCGATCGCGCGCGCCCGCAGCAGTGTCTCCCAGTGCGCCCGTCCGGTCGGCACCGTGAAAGCCGCCGGCATCACCAGCCACTCGGCGCCGCGGGCAGTCAATTCCCGGTAAAGCTCCGGAAACCGCATGTCGTAACAGACCGACAGCCCCAGGCGTCCGACCGGGGTGTCGGCGACGACGATGCGCCGGCCCGGGGCGACGTGGTCCGATTCGCGATACTGCTCGTTGCGGCCCGGAATGGACACGTCGAACAGGTGGATCTTGTCGTAGCGCGCGACGCGCCTGCCTTCGTGGTCGAACAACAGCGACGCATTGGCGACGCGGCCGCCGGACGGGCCGAGAAGATTGATCGTGCCGGCGAGAATCCACATCCCGAGCTCGCGCGCGCGCGCTTGCAGGAACGACTGCACCGGACCGGATCCGTCCGCTTCCGCGACGTCGCGCTTGTCCTGGTCGCGCATGCCGATGAAGGCGAAGTTCTCCGGCAGACAGGCGATCTCGGCGCCCGCGTCCTTGGCGTCGCGCAGCAGTTTGCCCGCGACCTCCAGGTTCGATTCGACCTGATGACCGGAGGTCATCTGAATGGCGGCCACTCTACCCATTTAGTTCTTGCCCTCCGCGATTGCCGATGCGCCTGTCGCGCTCTTGATGCGCTCGACGATCGGATTATTCCAGCTGCCGGTGATGTGATAATACCCCCGGGCCAGGCCGCGTAGCGGCTGTTTGAACACTTGCGTGAACAGCAGCACCGCGGCACCGACGACCGGGCCGCCGGCGAGCGCCCCGGCGAGCGGCAGGCTGTTGCCGAAGCTCCCCGTGACGACCGCCGTTTGGTCGTAATCCTTGTTCTTCAAGCCGATCCGGCCGATCAAACCGATTTCCGCGGCCGGCCCCTTCAACAACACGTTGTTCGTGTAGGCATTGCCGCCGCGCAGATCGAACGTTCCGGTGACGGTATCGAAGGCGAGACCCTTGTCGGTCAGATCGCTGAAGTCCAGCGCGAGACGCCGCGGCAGCGCCGCTACGCTCGCGAGTCCGAGCATGCGTCCCGCGCCGGGCTTGATCCCGAAAACCTGGCCGTCGTCGAGCGCCACCTGCACGCGTCCGGCCGCGTCCCGCAACGCATCGCTCGACGGGGCGCCGTTCCAGCGCAGGTCGAAATCCAGGCGACCCTTCTTGGCGGCGAGCACCCGCGCGTAACCGAGCTCCGACAGCGTCCTTTCCACGTCGGTGCTTTGCAGCGATCCCGCAAGTTCCCCGGTCCCCGCCCCGGGCCCGCGCCATTGTCCGTGCGCCTCGCCCCGCAGGCTGTTCTCGGCGACGGTCAGGTGCGTGAGCGCGACGCCGTCGGCGAGCCGCGTCAGGGTCGCGCGCACGTCGCCGAAATTCCGTCCCACCCAGTCGAGCGCCGCCGCATGAAAATCGACGGCCGGCAGGCTCGTCGGCGCGACCGCGCCGCCGCCGCCGCCGGTCGCGGCGGGTCCGCTCGCGGCGTTGACGACGGTCAGGCGCTTGAACTCGACGTGCCAGGGCGCCGTGGCGCCGCCGCCCGCCGGGAAGTCGAGCTCGCCGTCGGTGCTCGGACCCTGGATCGTCAAATGCCAGCGGTCGTTCCCCGCGGTGAATCCGACGTCGAGGTCGCGGACCGCGACCCCCCCAAAATCGGCCTCGTCGATTTTCAGCGTGGCGGTCTTCAGATATTTCGACAACGAGACGCCCCCGCCGCTGCGCGGCAGCCAGGCACGCCATCCGGACAAGCCCAGGCGCGCGATCCGGCCGCGCACGTCGACCATCTGCGCATCGCTGAATGTCGGCGTCGCATCGCCGAACGCGATCGCGGCACGCGCGATGCCGCCCCCGGCACTTTCGGGCCGCAGCGAGACGCTGCCGCGGACGATCGGACCGACTCCAAAATTCAGGATCGGCCCCTCGGCCGCGGGCCAGCCGAGTTCGATCCATGACGGCAGCGCGCGGTCGGCCTGCTTCGCAAACGGCTGCGGCGCCGCGAGCGCGATACCCCGAAGTGCGGTCGTGACGCGCAGCACCCGTCGCGGCTGCGGCCCCGGCGCGAGCGTGAGCGTGCCGCGCCAGTCTGCACGCCCCGAGATCGCCGCCGGATCGGCCAAGCCGAGCGCGCCCGCGATCGCGGCCCCGGTCGCGGTTCCGCGGAACTCGAGATGGGTGCGCCTGACCCGCCGGTTCGCGGGCGCTCGCGCCAGCACCCGCAGCGGGCCGCCTAGCAATTGACCGGTGATGTCCGCCTGCCTGACCTCGGCGCCGTCCAGCGCGAATCGCCCGGTGAGGCCGGTCGCGGCGAAGGGCAGCCCCGCGCGGCTTAAGGCGACGCCGTGCAAGCGGCCGACCACCGTCACGCGGCGGTGCGCGAAATCCTTGAACGGAAAGTCGAGACGCACGTCCAGGCGGGTCGCGCCCTTGCCGGCAAGGCCGGACAATGCGCCGTGAGCGAGGCGGTTCAACGGGCTGTCGCGCAGGAATTTCAACACCGGGGACGCATCTCCGCTGCGCGCCACGTGCACGGTCAGTTCGGCCGTCTTGAAGTCCGCGAATGCCGCCTCGCCGCCCTTGATCGTCAAACCGTCCGTCACCGCCGAGTCGATCTTCACGGCGAGTCCCTGGTTGCGGAACTCGGCGCTGGCCGCACCGCCCTCGATCAGCGGCCAGCCCGGCCCGTAACGCAACACCATGCCGTCGAGCCGCAGGCGCGCCAGGAACAGGCCCGTGCCGTCGCGGAACGGGAAATTGCGCAGCGGTCCCCGAAACACGACGTCGGCGTCCGCCAAATGGCCGGCGACGAAGGCCCGGTCGAGCCAGGCCAGCGTCTTCGGATGCAGCCGCGCGCGCGGCAGATAGAATCGCGTCGCCGCGACATTGCCGTTCTTGACGTGCCCCGACAGCGTGAGCACCGGCGAGCCGCCGTCCGCGGGCACCTGCAGCGAGGCCAGCGCGCTCACCGCGGCGTCGCGATTCGACGCGTCGATGCCCGGTGTCGCGATCAGCAGACCGGCGGCGTCGCGACGCCAGTAAATGGTCCCCGACAACGCGTCCAGCGTGACCGGCTTGATCCATTGACCGGGCCAATCGATGGTCGCCGCGCGTGTCTGCAGGACCACATGTCCCGCATCCTGGTCACCCTCGACGCGGCCGGACAGACCGCGCACTCCGGGCGCATGCCCGACGGCGGCGACGCCCGCGTCGTGAAAGCTGGCCGACAGCTTGAAACGCCAGGGATCGGCGGCGTCGCGACGCGCCAACGCCACCGTGGCGTCGCTCCACTCCCCGGTGGGCGCGATCGCGAGCAGCCGGTCGCGCACCTTCTTCTGTGTCAACAGTCCCGCGAGCGGCAGCAGGTTGTCCGCGCGCAGATAGCTCGCGTGCGCGCGCAAATCGAGCATGCCGCCGCCGCCGCCGCGCCAGGTCGCGTCGAACTGGGACGGCGGGTCGCGGCGGCCGGCGCGCGCGGCGCGCACGCCGCGTCCGAGCAGCGTCCAGCGGTCGCCTTCGTGCGTGAGCGCGAGGTTGCCGCCGATGCGGTCGAACCGGGCGAGCGTGCCGTCACTCGAGCGCGCCACCACGTTGTCCGCCGAGAAAACGAACGCGGCCCGCGCCAGATCCGCGCCGCTGCCGTCGGCATGCAGATCGAACGCGCCGCTGCCGGACCGCAGGTGATCCAGATATTCGGGCAGCAGGCGCCGCCAACCCCGGAAGGACACGTCCCGCGCCGCCAGATCCGCCCGCCACCGGAGGTCTTGCAGGGCGCCGAGCCGGCGCAAGGTCGCCGCGAGCCGCAAGGCGCCTCCCAGCACCCGCGGCAGGCGGGCGCCGAAGGACAGGTGGATCGCGCCGGCGTCGCGGCGGGCGTCCAGGTTGACGTCGCTCAACACCAGACGCGGCAGGTCACGGCTCCAATTCGTCACCACCATGCGGCCGTGCCGCAGCACCAGGATGCCCGGCGGCAGATTGCTGA
>JBBISV010000001.1:22160-49592 GCA_037441085.1 Gammaproteobacteria bacterium
GGCAGGTCATCCAGATTGAAGCCCGCTTCCGGCGCACCCGCGCCCTGCAGCGGAATCTCCGACGCCAGCGCGAAGCGCGTCGCGCCCTTGCGTTCGACGAGGATGTCCGGCGAATCGAGTTCGATTCTCGCGGCGAACAGGTGTCCGCTGGACAGCAGGCGCCACACATCCGAGCCGACGCTGCCGCGCGCGGCTTTGGCGATCACGCGCCGGTCGTCCTTCGAGCGCAGCTCGAGCTGCTGGAACGACAACTCCGGCCCATACCAGCGCAACGCCGGCGCGACGTGGGCGAAGCGGATGTAGAAGCCCGTCTGAGCGTGCACCCAGGACTTGATTTCAGCCTGATAGGCGGGCACGCGGTCGAGCGCGAGCTTCAGCGCCAGCATCGATAGGAGCACCAGCAGCAGCAGCGCGGCCACCGAGATCGCCAGGACCTTGCCGAGTTTGCGCAGGATCATCTACATCAGGACGACGTCGTATTGATCGACGGCATAAAGCGCCTCCGTCTGCAGCCGGATCGGCTTGCCCACGGCCAGCTCGAGTTCGCCGAGGCCGGTGGATTCCTCGTCCAGCAGCCTCTCGATGACGTCCTGATGGGCGAGAACCATCAATTGCTGGCACTCGAACTGCCTGGCCTGGCGCAATATTTCACGAAACACCTCGTAACAAACCGTCTCCGCGGTCTTCACGAAACCGCGGCCCTCGCAGGTTGGACAAGCCTGGCAGAGGACATGTTCCAGGCTTTCGCGCGTTCGTTTGCGCGTCATCTCCACCAACCCGAGCGGCGACACCGACGAGATGCTGGTTTTCACGTGATCGGCCGCCAGCGCCCTCTCCAGCGCCTGGATGACCTGCCGGCGGTGCTCCGGCTCCTCCATGTCGATAAAATCGATGATGATGATGCCGCCCAGGTTGCGCAATCGCATCTGTCTGGCAATGGCGACCGCGGACTCGAGATTCGTCCGGAAAATCGTCTCCTCCAGGTTCCGGTGACCGACGAACGCGCCGGTGTTCACGTCGATCGTTGTCATCGCCTCGGTTTGATCGATGATCAGGTACCCACCCGATTTCAGCGGAACCTTGCGATCGAGGGCCTTTTGGATTTCCTCCTCGACGTGGTGCAGCTCGAACACGGGGCGCTGCTCGGCGTACAACTCGACCCGCGGCAGCGCATCGGGCATGAAAGTGCCCGCGAATTCCTGCATTTCCCGGTGCGCGGCGGGCTGGTCGATCAGCACCCGGTCCACGTCCGGGCGCAGCAGGTCGCGCAGGATCCGCAAATGCAGCGGCAGATCCGCGTGCACGAGCCTGCCCGGCGCCGTGCGCAGGCCCTTCTGGCGGATGACGCCCCAGAGCTTGCGCAGATAGATCATGTCCGTGCGCAACGCGTCGATCGACGCGTCCTCCGCGGCGGTGCGCACGATGAATCCGGCGCTCTCGTCCGGCTCGAGCAGGCTCTGCAGCGCGTCGCGCAGGCGCCCGCGTTCCGCCTCGTTCTCGATCCGCGCGGAAACGCCGACGCCGCGTCCCTGGGGCATGTACACGAGGTAGCGCGACGGCAGCGTGATGTAGGTCGTCAGCCTGGCTCCCTTGGTGCCGAGGGGATCCTTGACGACCTGGACCAGGATCTCGTTGCCCTCGGCGACCAGCGTGCGGATCGCCTCGGTGCGGGGCGGCTCTATGCCGATGTCGGCGTGGCGCGGATCGAAAATGTCCGACGCATGCAGGAACGCCGTGCGCTCCAGGCCGATGTCGATGAATGCCGCCTGCATGCCCGGCAGCACGCGCGACACCCGTCCCTTGTAGATGTTGCTGATCAGGCCGCGGCGGCTGGCGCGCTCCAGGAACAGTTCCTGCAGGATGCCGTTTTCGACGACCGCCGCGCGCGACTCGTGCGCGTTCGCGTTGATCAGGATCTCGACGCTCATGCGCGTCGCCACAGCGGCAACCCCGCCTCGCGCAGCAGCTCGGCCGTTTCGTACAGCGGCAGGCCCATGACGCCGGAATAGCTGCCGCGCAGTTCGCGCACGAATATGGCTCCGATTCCCTGGATCGCATAACCGCCCGCCTTGTCCCGCGGCTCACCGGTTTCCCAATAGTCCCGGCATTCGGCGTCGCCGAGTTCGCGGAACGCGACCTCGCTGCGGCAGAGCCTGGAGCGGACCGCGCCGCCCGCCCGCAGCGCGACGGCCGTCAACACCGCGTGCGTCCTGCCGGACAGCGCGGCGAGCATGTCGCGCGCATCCTCGGCATCGGCGGGCTTGCCGAGGATGCGGCCGTCCAGGACCACCGTGGTGTCGGCGCCGAGAATCGGCGCCCCAGGAACGTCGATCCGCGCCCCCACGGCTTCGGCCTTGGCGCACGCGAGACGCAGCACATACGCCTCCGGTGACTCCCCCGGCCGGGGCGTCTCGTCCACGTCGGCGCCGACGGCGCGGTAAGGAACGCCGATCTGATCGAGCAGTTCTCGGCGCCGCGGGGAAACCGAGGCCAGATGGAGCAAACGGGATGCCATGGAGCCAGGATAGCGCATCGGCCAACCGGGTCCTCAGGCACGATGATACGGATGTCCGGCCAGCAGGCTCATCGCCCGATAGATCTGCTCGGCCACGACCACTCTCGCCAGCGCGTGCGGAAAGGTCAGCGGCGACAGGGACCAGCGCAGGTCCGCGCGTTCCAGGCACTCGGGGGCGAGCCCGTCCGGACCGCCGATGAGCAGGGCGAGCGGCCGCCCCTCCTGCAGACGCCGCGCGAGCCACTCGCTGAACTGCGCCGTCGACATCGATTTTCCGTCGATCGCCAGGGCGACGACGCAGTCGTCCGGGCCCAGCGCGGCGCGCATCGCCTCGCCCTCGCGGGCGATCGCCGGCCGCGGATTCTCCCCCGGGCGGCGGATCGCGACCGGAATTTCCAGCAGCTCGAGGCTCAAGGGCTTGCGCAGCCTCTGCTGATAATCGCGGAAGCCGGCGTTGATCCAGTCCGGCAGGCGGGTCCCGGCGGCGATCAACCGGCATTTCATCGCCGTGACCGCCGCGGCTTCAGGCCCGCACCCCGACGCGCTTGGCGGTCTTGATGTCCCACAGCTTCTCGAGACCGTAGAACTCGCGCACCCTCGGCAGCATCACGTGCACGATCATCTCGTGCAGGTCGATCAGCACCCAGTCGCCGTCCTTCAGTCCCTCGACGCCGTGGGGCCGCTGGCCCGACTCCTTGATTTTCTCGACGACCCTCTGCGCGATCGAGCGCACGTGCCGGTCCGAGGTTCCGCTCGCGATGATCATCGTGTCCGCGATATCGGTCAATCCGCGGACGTCGAGCACCTTGACCTCCAGCGCCTTCATGCCGGACAGGGCGTCGAGCACCACCGTCTGGGCCGCCGCGGCCGGACCGGGCGCGCGCTTGCGCTTGACGGCGGGCACCTTGGCCTTCACCGTGGATTTCGCCGCCGCCTTCGCGGGCCGCTTCACCGCCGGCCTGGGTTTGGGCTTCGCGGCGCGTACGTTGCCGCCGTTGCTGCGGGTCGAGGCCTTCACTTTTTTTTGCGTCACTAAGTAACCCGTGATTTGGAGTAACAGTTCGCGTCGATGATCAGTCTACGCACGGAGTCGGGCATCAAGAAGCGCGGATCGCGGCCCATCGCGATCGACTGGCGCACGTCGGTCGATGATATTTCCAGCTGCGTGACCGCGTGGATGAAGATGAGCCCGGCGCGGGCCTCATGCAGGTCGCCGATCCGGCCGGTGCCGCGGTCGACCAGCAATTCGCCGAGCGGCCCCATGCCGGGCGCACGCCAGCCCGGCCTGTGCGCGACGACCAGGTGGGCAAGCTGCAGCAACTCACGCCACTGATACCACTTGGGCAGGCTGAGGAAGGCGTCCATGCCGACGATCATGCACAAACTGCGGTCCGGATACTCGTGGCGCAGTTCGGCGAGCGTCTCCACCGAATACGACGGGCCTGTCTTGCGGATCTCGCGATCATCGACCACGAAACCCGGCTGGCCCGCGATCGCCGCCTGCACCATTTGCAGGCGCAGTTGCGGATCGGCGAAAGGCTTGTCGCGGTGCGGAGGATTGCCGGCCGGCAGGAATCGGATCTCCTTCAGGCGCAGGGCCTGTTGCAGCTCGAACGCCGTGCGCAGGTGTGCGAAATGGATCGGATCGAACGTGCCGCCGAATATTCCCATCGGATTCATCCGGCTACCCTGCCTGAAACGGACCGTGGTTGCAAAGCGCCCGCGAGCATCGCGGTCAGGCCGGCCAGCACGGTCCACGGCTCACCGGCCGCCTGCCCCTTGACGACCCGGTCAGCGTGCGCGGCCGTCGCGAGCAGGTCATCCAGCGGGAGCGCCGACAGGCGCGCGACCGCGCGGTCCGACGGCGCCATGACCAGATTCCAGGCGCTGCCGCGCTCGCCGGGCGTGCGCAAACGGCGGCGCTCGCGCGCCTGCCAGAGGCCGCGCACCGCCCTCACCAGCGCCCAAAGCACCAGCGTGGGCTCGAAACCCTCGCTGCGCAGGCCGTCGAGAATGTGCAGCGCTCGCGCCGCATCGCCCGCGGATGCCGCCTCCGCCAGCTGGGCAATGTCGTAGCGCGCGCTGTCGGCGACCGAGCCCAGCACCAGCTCCGCGTCGATCCGCCCGCCCGCGGCCAGCAGCTTCAGATTTTCCAGCTCCTGTTTCGCCGCCAGCAGGTTGCCCTCGACGCGCCCGGCGATCAGTTGTGCCGCCGCCGGCGCCAGCTCGAATCCGGCCCGTTTGGCGCGGGCGCTCAGCCATTCCGGCAAGGCGTCGGTACCGACCGACCGGACCGTCACCCACGCTCCGTGTTGCGCGATCGCCTGCACCCAGGCGGCGTCCCCCGCCTTCTTGTCGAGTTTTTCCGTGACGACCAACAACACGGCATCCGCCGGCGGCCGCACCGCGAGTTCCGCGAGCAGCGCCCCGCCTTTCTCCGGCTTTCCCCCCGGCATCCGCAGCTCGAGCACCCGACGGTCGGAGAACAGAGAGAGCGACTGCGTTTCGGCGCGAAAGTCGTCCCACGAAAAGCTCCGATCCACGTGAAATACGAGCCGATCCACGTGGCCGGCGCTCCTGGCCGCCGCGCGAATGGCGTCCGCCGCCTCGGTGACGAGCAAGGGTTCGTCGCCGGACACGAGATACGTGCCCGCGAGGCCGCGCGTGAGCGCCGCCGGGAGCTGATCCGCGGTCAGTCGCAAGCCGCCTCCAGGAGCCGCGCGCGCGCCGCCGCATATTCCTGCTCCAGCCGCGAGACCAGGTCCGCGACGCTCGGGACGTCGTGAATGCCGGCGACGCTCTGCCCCGCGCTCCAGATGTCCTTCCAGGCCTTCCAGCGCGAACCGCCCGCGGTTCCGAAGCTCATGGACTCCTTGCCGGCGTCCGGCAGCTTGTTCGGGTCGAGACCCGTCTTTGCGACGCTTGCCCGCAGATAATTGCCGTGCACGCCGCTGAACAGCGCCGTGTAGACGATGTCCTCGGCGCTGCTGTCGACCAACATGCGCTTGTAATCCTCGCTCGCGTTGGCCTCGATGGTCGCGAGGAATCGCGTCCCCAGATAGGCCAGGTCGGCGCCGAGCGCCTGCGCCGCCAGCACATCACCGCCGCTGCTCATCGCGCCGGACAGCACGATCGTGCCGTCGAAAATCTCCCGGATCTCCTTGACCAGCGCGAACGGGCTCAGCAATCCGGCGTGCCCGCCCGCACCGGCGCACACCGCGATGATGCCGTCGACACCCTGCGCGATGGCCTTCTCGGCGTGACGGATGTTGATGACGTCGTGCAGGACCACGCCACCATAGCCGTGGACCGCGGCGACGACTTCGGCGGGCGGCCTCAGGCTGGTGATGACGATCGGCACGCGATGCTTCACGCAAACCGCGAGGTCCGCGTCCAGACGATCGTTGCTGCCGTGGACGATCTGATTCACCGCGAACGGGGCCACTCGATCGCCGGGATGCGAGCGCGCCCAGGCCTCGAGTTCCGCGGTGATTTCGGCCAGCCAATCGTCGAGCTGCGCGGCCGGCCGCGCGTTCAACGCCGGGAACGAGCCCACGATGCCCGCCTTGCACTGGGCGAGGACGAGCCGGGGCGTCGACACGATGAACATCGGCGCCGCGATCAGCGGCAGGCGCAGGCGGTTCTTCAGGATCTGCGGTATCGGCATCTGGACGGCTCGAATTGCATGGTGACGCCGGCTAGTATCTCGCAGTCGACCCGTGCACACACGGTCCGAATCGGCTTATGCTTGATCATCGTCCGCCGAGAATCAGCCGATGCAGCCGCACACATTGTCGTTCGAATGCGACGCGGGGGTCGCGCAGGTCACGCTGCGCCGTCCGGAGCGCTTGAACGCGCTGGACGAGTCCTTGATCGGGGAATTGAGCGCCGTTGCGGCCGCGATCGACGCGGATCCGGGAATTCGCGCGGTCTTGCTGACCGGTGCCGGGCGCGCATTTTGCGCCGGTGCCGATCTGGCCGGGGGCGCGGTCGCCGCGGCCCCGCCGGGCGGGCGCGGCGCCGCGATCGGGGAGCATCTGCGCGAGCGCTTCAATCCGATGGTGAGCGCCTGGTACCACCTGCGGGCCCCGCTGGTGGTTGCGGTCAACGGGATCGCGGCCGGTGCCGGCGCGAGTCTCGCGCTGTGCGGGGATCTCGTGATCGCCGCGCGATCGGCGACGTTCGCGCAGTTGTTTGCGCCAAAACTGGGCCTGATGCCGGATCTGGGCGGCTCGTTTCAACTCCCGCGACTGGTCGGCAGCGCCCGCGCCAAGGGACTCGCGATGCTCGGCGAGCCGTTGTGCGCGGCGGACGCGGTGGCCTGGGGACTGATCTGGGCCTGCGTCGAGGATGAGGATCTGCCGGCGCAGGCGCAGCGGCTCGCACGACAGCTGGCTGCGGGACCGAGCGCCGCTTATCGGCGCATCAAGACCGTGTTCAACGACGCCACGGCGCGCACGTTCGACCAACAGCTCGCGCTCGAGGCCGAGATGCAGGCGGAACTCGGCGACAGCGAGGATTTTGCCGAGGGGCTGCTCGCGTTTCGCGAGAAGCGCGCACCCCGCTTCCGCGGCCGCTGAGCCGCGGAATCCGGAAAATCACGCGGGCGGCGGTCGCGGCGGCTCGCAGCCGCGACAGGCTCCGCACCGGCCGGCCGGCTTGCCGGCCGCGCCGAACAGCGACGCGATGCGCAGGCGGAGCGCCCGCGGACCGAGTGCATACGCCGCGTAGAGGCCGCTCGCGCCGACCACGATGAACACCAGAATATGATCGAGCAATCCGCTCATTGCAGCGCGAGAGCGAGCCGGTACGTGATGAACGACGCGCCGTAGGCGAGCGCGAACAAATAGGTCGCCATGATGACCGGATAGCGCCACGAGTTGGTTTCCCGTTTCACCGTCGCGAGGGTCGACAGGCACTGCGGCGCGAACACGTACCAGGCCAGCAGCGACAACGCGGTCGGCAGGCTCCACGACCGCCCGATCAACGGCATCAGCGCGCCGCTCACGTCCTTGCCGGTCGCCGACAGCGCATAGACCGTCCCCAGCGCACCGACCGCCACTTCGCGCGCGGCGAGTCCCGGCACCAGGGCGACCGCGATCTGCCAGTTGAAGCCGATTGGGGCGAACACCACCGCGAGCGCCGCGCCGATGCGGCCGGCGATGCTGTATAGGATCGCGGGTCCCGGGGCGCCCATCGCCGCCGGCGGAAATGAACTCAAGGCCCAGAGGATCACCATCAGCGACACGATGATCGTGCCGACGCGCGTCAGGAACACCTCGGCGCGCTGCCACAGTCCGATCGCGAGGCTCCGCGGGTTCGGCCAGTGATAGGCCGGCAACTCCAGCATCAACGCATGGAGGCGTCCGCCGCGGCCGCTGCGCTTCAGCACGTAAGCCACCGCCATCGCGCCGGCGACGCCGGCCACGTACAAGATGAACAGCACGAGCCCCTGCAGTTCCATGCCGCCCCAGACGAGCCTGTCGGGAATGAATGCACCGATGATCAAGGCATAGACCGGCAGCCGGGCGGAGCAGGTCATCAACGGCGCGATCATGATCGTCACCAGCCGGTCGCGCGGACTCTGGATCGTCCGGGTCGCCATGATTCCCGGAATCGCACACGCGAAACTCGACAGCAGCGGGATAAACGCCCGTCCCGACAGGCCGACGCCGCCCATGATCCGGTCCAACAGGAAGGCCGCGCGCGGCAGATAGCCGGAATCCTCCAGCATCAGGATGAACAGGAACAGGATCAGGATCTGGGGCAGGAACACCAGCACGCTGCCGACGCCGGCGAGCACACCATTGATCAGCAGGTCCTTCAGCAAACCGGCCGGCAGCGCGGCGGACAGCCAGCCACCGACGGTCGTGATGCCCGCCTTGATCAAGTCCATCGGCAGCTGCGCCCAGGCGAACACCGCCTGGAACACCAGGAACAGGACCAACGCGAGTATCGCCGGCCCCGCGAGCGGATGCAGGACCACCGCGTCGATCCGGTCGCTGAACGTCGCCCCGACGAAATCCGCCGCGCCGGCCGCCCGGAGAATCCTGAGCACCTCACGCTGATCGTTCGCGATTTCCTCGGCGGTCTGTTTGCGCCACGCGACAGGCGCAGGAGCCGCGGCCGGGGTTCCGACGCGATCGAGGTGCGCGCGCAAGGATCGCACCCCGTCCGGGCGGACGCCGACCGTCTCGACGACCGGGACGCCCAGTTCCCGTTCGAGCCGCGCGGCGTCGATCGACAGCCCCTTGCGACGCGCCAGGTCGCTCATATTGAGCGCGACGAGCATCGGCAATCCGAGCCGCTTGACGCTGATGACGAGTCGCAGGTTCTGGCGCAAATTGGTCGCGTCGGTGACGCAAATGACCAAATCGGGACGCGGCTCCCCGGGGCGGCGGCCGAGCAGCACATCCACGCTCACGCGTTCGTCCGGTGTCACAGGATCGAGACTGTAGGCGCCCGGCAGGTCGAACACGCGGATGCGGCGGCCGGAGGCCGTCGTCAGGGACCCCTCCTTGCGCTCGACGGTCACCCCGGCGTAGTTCGCGACTTTCTGCCGGCTCCCGGTGAGGATGTTGAACAACGCCGTCTTGCCGCAATTCGGATTGCCGACGAGCGCGACGATCGGACCCGTGGATTGATCGAGGGCGGCGTTCATGCGGGCACGCGCCGCTCCGGTTCGCGCACGACGCGCACGCAATCAGCCTCGAACCGGCGCAGCGCGAAAGTGCCGGTTCCGACGCGCACGGCGATCGGTTCACGCGCGAGGAAGCCGCGCGCGACCACACGCACCGTCTCGCCGGGCAGGAACCCCAGTTCGGCCAGGCGCTGCGCGACCTCGATCAGCGCACGCGAACCGGCGCAGACCCCGACGACGCGCGCGAGCACTCCCGGCGGCAGGTCCGCGAGCGCCATCTCCGCGCGCGCGGCGGCGTCGGCCGGTGAAGCGGTGCTGCAATCGTCCATGAGTCTTATCCTATATGAGAATAATTCCCATTACCATACACGGTCGGCATTTCCCGGGCCCGAATTTGTGCCGGATCGATTCGGGCCCGCGCGCCGTTCCTGCTAATCTTGAGCGTCGGGAGTCAATCGACGAGGTTTCGGATGGCTACGCTTTTCGAGAAGATTATTGCCGGCCAACTGCCTGCGACGGTCGCTTTTCGCGATGCGCGCGTCACCGCATTTCTCGACATCAAACCCGCCGCGCCGGTTCACATCTTGATCGTGCCGAACAAGGCAATCGCCACGGTCAACGACATCGCCGACGAAGACGAGGCCCTGATCGGTCACATGGTGCTGGTCGCGCGCGATCTGGCCGCGCAGCACAAGATCGCCGCCGACGGCTACCGGCTGATCATCAACTGCAATGCGCATGGGGGCCAGGAGGTCTACCACCTGCACATGCACCTGCTCGGAGGCCGGCCCCTCGGGCCGATGGTGACGAGGATCTAAGAGGATGATGAAGAAAAAGACGGCGGCTTCGAAAACCCAAACCGCCGCGAAGAAGCGCGCCAAGCCCGGCGCCGCGCGGTCGGGCCCGCGGCCGAACCCGCGACGCATGCCGGTCGGAGGCGACGCCGCGCGGCGGCAACTGTATCCGCCGATCGAACCGCTGCGCCATGGCTATCTGCGGGTCTCGGACGTGCACGAACTGTATTTCGAGGAATGCGGCAATCCGGCGGGAAAGCCGGCCGTCTTTCTGCACGGCGGCCCCGGTGCGGGCGGCGACCGGCGCGCGCGCCAGTTCTTCGATCCGCGACACTATCGCATCGTCGTCTTCGACCAGCGCGGCTGCGGCCGCAGCCGCCCGAGCGCGAACCTGACCGAAAACACGACCTGGCACCTGGTCGCCGACATCGAACGCCTGCGCAAACACCTCGGCATCGAGCGGTGGCTCGTTTTCGGCGGCTCCTGGGGCAGCACGCTCGCGCTGGCGTATTCCGAGATGCATCCGGAACGGGTCAGCGAACTCGTGCTGCGGGGAATTTTCCTGCTGCGCTACGCGGAGATCCGCTGGATGTATCAACAGGGCGCCTCGGCGCTGTTCCCGGATCGCTGGGAGCACTACCGTGACGCCATACCGGAGGATGAACGCGACGACTTCCTGACGGCCTATCACAAGCGGCTGACCGGGAGCGATCACCGGGCGGCGCTCGCCGCCGCGCGCGCGTGGTCCCTCTGGGAGGCCTCGACGAGCTTCCTCCACAGCAACCCGGACAACATCGCCAAATGGGGTGAATCCGCGTTCGCGCTCGCCGTCGCGCGCATCGAATGCCATTATTTCGTGAACCGTGGATTCCTGCGCAGCGAATCCCAGCTCATCGACGATGTGCCGCGGATCCGCAACATCCCGGCGACGATCGTGCAGGGTCGTTACGACGTCGTCTGTCCGGCGACGAGCGCCTGGGACCTGCACCGTGCGTGGCCGGAGGCGGACTTGCGCATCGTCCCCGACGCGGGCCATTCGGCGTTCGAGCCCGGCAACACGCACGAACTCGTGCAGGCCACGGACCGGTATCGGAGCCGCTGATCGCGATGGCGCTCACCACGACGCTTGGGTTGGCGCATTCCCGGGATGCGATCCATATCGCGGAGATGTCGCGGGACCTGATCGAAAACGGACTCGGCTGGTCGTGGACGCCGGCAAGGGTCGCGCAGTTCATCGGCTGCCGGAACTCGACCGTCGTCGTCGCGCGACGCGACGCGCGGCTCGCGGCGTTCGCGCTGATGCACGTCGGCGACGCGTCGGCGCATCTGAACCTGCTCGCGGTCACACCTGAGCACCGGCGCCAGGGCCTCGGCACGCGCATGCTCGATTGGTTGTGCCTGACCGCGACCGAATCGGGCATCTTCCGGGTCGACCTCGAAGTACGCTTTCGCAACACCGGCGCCCGCGCGTTCTACGAGCGCGCCGGTTTCACCGAAACCGGAAGGACGCCGGGATACTACCGGGGTGTGGAGACGGCGCTGCGCATGAGCCGGGATCTCATGCATCGAGCGCATCAGTAGGTCACGGTCACCACGATCAGATCCCGGTACGTCCCGGCGATCGCCGCCCGGTTGAAGCTGTTGTCCGGCAACAGGCCGTAGACGGCCATCGACACCGGTCGCGCCGGCCCGCGGCCGCGGCCCGCCACGGTGCGCGTGCCCCCGGTGCCGTCTCCCCAGATCACCGAGCGTGCCGTGTTCGTGTACAGGTTGTATTGCAGCGAGGCGGCGCCGTTGCCGAGCAGTCGCTGCGACACCGTGGCGCCCGCGACCGAGCCTGAGCCGAGCGCGACCCGGAAAGCGGTGCCGCGTGCACAGGCGATCCGCAGGCGCGTCGTGCCGCGCCGGGCGCCGGCACCCGGTCTGTAGACGCCGAATGCGAGCGGCGCGGCGCTGACGATGCAGGCGGCCGCGACCGTGGCCGAAACGGGCAGCACGGTGGTGCGCGTGGCCGCCGCGGCCGTGGCGGCCGCCAATATCACCGCACCGGCCGCCGCGGCCATTCGCATGCTACCCATGTCTCGATTCCTTCGATGCTCCGGCGCGTCAATTGCGCCTGCCGCCGGGCGCGCTTCGTTGCGCCCGCAGGGGGAAACTATCGCCGAAATGGCGGCCGTTGGTCGTGACCGCGGTCGCATTTGGCGCGTGGCGCGCCGCGCGCCACGCGCGCACCCGCGAAATCTCGTATGATTCGCCGGGGAGACGGCACCGCTGTCGGGGAGATTGGCTCTGAGAAGCGACAAATCCAGCGCCCCGGGCGACCGGGACGCCGAGCAACTGCGGGCCCTCGGCTATGAATCGCGCTTCGACCGGACGATGTCGAAGTGGGAGAATTTTTCCCTCGGTTTCACCTACCTGTCGCCGGTCGTCGGCGTCTACACGATCTTCGCGAGCGCCTTCGCCGCGGGCGGGCCGCCGATGTGGTGGACCTACCTTCTGGTCGGAATCGGCCAGTTGCTCGTATGCCTGGTTTTCGGGGAGATCGTGTCCCAGTTCCCGATCTCGGGTGGACTGTACCCCTGGGCACGGCGGCTCGTCGGCCGGCGCTGGGCTTGGATGGCGGGATGGATCTACGGCTGGGCGCTGTGCTGCACGATGGCGGGCGTCGCAACCGGCGCCGCGCCGTTTCTCGCGCAGGCGCTGGGGCTGACCGGCACGCCCGCCGCGACGACGGCCATCGCGCTCGTGCTGATCGCGGCGAGCACCGCGCTCAACCTGTGCGGCACGAGGCCGCTCGCGCGCGTGGCGATGTTCGGCTTCATCTGCGAGTTGATCGGCGCGGTCGTGGTCGGCGGCTATCTGCTGATCTTCGCGCGGCATCAGCCGCTGTCGATCCTCCTCGACACGTCGCTCGTGCATGCGAAAGGCGGCTATCTCCCGGCGTTTCTCGCCTCCTCGCTCGCCGCCATGTTCTGCTACTACGGTTTCGAAGCCTGCGGCGACGTGGCCGAGGAGACGCCGGACGCGAGCCGCACGATCCCGCGCGCGATGCGCATGACCATCTACATCGGCGGCGCCGCCGCCTCCTGGGTGTGCCTGGCATTCGTGCTGTCGATCAGCGACGTCGCCGCCGCGATCTCGGGCGCCGACCCGGACCCGATCGCGACCCTGCTTCGCAATGCGATGGGCGAGACCGGATTCCGCGCGGTGATCGCCGTGGTGCTGATCTCGTTCGTCTCCTGCCTGTTGAGCCTCCAGGCGGCGGCGAGCCGGCTGGTCCACGCCTACGCGCGCGATCGGATGATCGCGGGCAGCCGCTTCCTCAGCCGCTTCTCCGATACCCGCCACGTCCCGTCGAACGCGCTGATCGCGATGGGCGTGATTCCGGCGGGAATCGCGCTCACGGCGCTGTGGCTGCAGAACGCCATCGCGACGATCATCAGCTTCGCCGCGATCGGCATCTATCTCGCGTTCCAGATGGTGGTCCTGGGCGCGCTGGTGGCGCGCTTCAAGGGCTGGCGGCCGTCCGGCCCGTTCACGCTCGGCGGGCGCGGCTGGCTCGTCAACGTGCTCGCCCTCTGTTACGGGGTCGGCGCGATCCTCAACATCCTGTGGCCCCGCAGCCCGCAGGAACCCTGGTACACCGATTACGCGATGATCGTGACGACCTGCGGCGCCCTGGCGCTGGGCTCGCTGTACATGATCCTCGCGCGGCCGTACGCACGCGGCGATTCGCCCGCCGGTGACGCGCACCTTCTGAACCTGGAGACCAACCGATGACATCCCAGCCGTTGACACCCGAAGGCTCCTCGTCGCCGGACGGCCTGAGCCGCGCGCTGAAGAGCCGCCACCTGACGATGATCTCGATCGGCGGGATCATCGGCGCCGGCCTGTTCGTCGGCAGCAGCACGGCGATCATCGCCGGCGGGCCGGCGAGCTTTCTCAGCTATGCGATCACCGGCATGCTGATCCTCATCGTGATGCGCATGCTCGGCGAAATGGCGACCTCCCTGCCGAACGTGCGCTCTTTCACCGAGTTCGCGCGCGCGGGCTTGGGCGACGGCGCCGGCTTCGTCGTCGGCTGGCTGTACTGGTATTTCTGGGTCCTCGTGGTGCCGGTCGAGGCGATTGCCGGAGCGAAGATCCTGCAGCATTGGCTGCCGCTGTCGCCGCTCGAAATCGGCCTCGGCCTGATGACGGTCATGACCGGCGTGAACCTGATGTCGGCGCGCTCCTACGCGGAGTTCGAGTTCTGGTTCGCATCGATCAAGGTCGCCGCGATCATCGCTTTCATCGCGATCGCGGCGTCCTACGCGTTCGGCTGGACCTCGCCTCACGGCGCGACGTTCGGCAACCTGGTGAGCCACGGCGGCTTCACCCCGCACGGCTGGATCGCCGTGATCGCCGCGGTGCCGACGGTGTTCTTCGCGATGACCGGCGCGGAAATCACGACCATCGCCGCGGCCGAGTCGTCCGAACCGGGCCGGGCCGTGGCCAGGATGAGCACGACGGTGATCTGGCGGATCCTGATCTTCTACGTCATCTCGATCTTCTTCATCGTCAGCGTCGCGCCGTGGACCGACGTGCGCTCCGGCGAGTCGCCGTTCACGCTCGCGCTGAACGCGATGCGCATTCCGTGGGCCGGAACCGTGATGAGCGCGATCATCCTGACCGCGGTGCTGTCGTGCCTGAACTCCGCGTTCTACGTCAGTTCACGGGTGTTGTTCGTGCTCGCCGAACGGCGCGACGCGCCTCCGGGCCTGGTCCGCCTGAACGCGCGGCGCGTGCCGACCGCCTCGGTGCTGATCGGCGCGCTTGCCGGCTTTCTCGGCATCATCGCGGCGACCGAAACGCCGCAGGCCGTGTTCGATTTCCTCGTCAGCTCATCCGGCGCGCTGATCGTCTATATCTACATGCTGATCGTGCTGGCGCAGATCAGGCTGCGCCGCGGGCGCGAGCGCCGCGGCGAGCCGCGGCCGGTGATCGAAATGTGGCTTTTCCCGTGGCTGAGTTATGCCGCGCTCGCCGCGATGACCGCGGTGCTGGTCGCGATGGCGCTCACCCCGGCGATGCAGCACGACTTCTACGCGAGTTGCCTGACCTTGGCAGTCGCGATCCTCGCGTATCTGGCGGTGCGCCGGCGCCGGCGGATCGACGCCGTCCAGCGGTCGACCGCGGCGGCGAGTTGAGAAAACTTTCAGTGACGGTGAGAAAGAGTACCTCGCGCCAGGGGGCGTTTTTGGCATCATGGTCCGCGACGAAACAATCCCGTTTTTGGATCAATTCGCCCCGGCAAGCCAGCCAACTCCCCCGTCGGCGCGAAAATCCAGCGGCGCGAGACTTTCGAGTCTCGCGCCGTATTTTATGCCGCCACCCGGGTCCGCACCAAGCCTTCACCCGGCGCCACCTTGGCGCTGTTCGGGAAAACTGAGGTCGCGAGCACCCCTTCGGCGAGGCCGAGGTGCCGGGCCAGGACCCCCTTGAAGACCGCGCGCTGGTCCGTCGTCGCGAGAATATCGCGGTTCTGATAGAGCCTGCCCGGCGCCATGCCCGACCACTCACCGGCGACGCGACCGCCCTGGACCGCGCCACCGACGAGAAACATCCCGCCGCCGGTCCCGTGATCCGTGCCGCTCGTGCCGTTGATCCGGGCGGTCCGGCCAAACTCGGTGACGACGATGACCACGGTGCGGCCCCAGACCGGCGTCGACGCCGCGTGGAAGGCCGCGAAGCCATCGTCCAATTCCTTGAGCTTGCGGGTGAGAATCGGCGCCTGATTCGCGTGGGTGTCCCAGCCATAGTCCTCGAGGAAGCCGATCCGCGGTCCGTCGGCGCGCGCGAAGAATTCCCCGGCCGCGCGCATCAATCCCGGTAACTGCGCGCCGATTGGCGGATGCGGTTTGGCCTTTCCGCCCATGCCCATGCCCATGCCCATCGCGGGCCCGTCCATCGCCTCCTCGACGCTGGCATCGCCGCCCTGCTGCGCGATCGCCTCGGCGAACGCACGGGCGAGCCGCGGGTCGTCGCCGTACAGCGGTTCGAGCCGCTGCAACAAAATCGGCCCGACCTGCATCGGCAGCGGCGGCGACCAGCTGTTCACCTTGACGGGCCCGCGCATCATCAGCGGCATGACCGTCGTCAGCGACAGCCCGTCGACATGCAATGCGCCGACGGCCCGATTCAACCACCCGGTTTCGGCGCCGTCCGGCGACGCAGTGCCGTTTTCGACGCAGTCCTGCGCGTCGAAATGCGACCGGCCCCAATAGGGAGGGGCCGCCGCGACGATCGGCAGACACTCGCCGCGCGCATACAGTAGGGCGGTGAACGCCAGTGACGGGTGCAGTGCGAATATCGCGTCGAGTTTGAGCGCGGCCGCGCCCGCCGCGGTCGGACCCGCCGGCGACAGCGCGAGCGGCCCGCGCAGCGCGGCGTAACCCGGATCACCGTAGGGTGGGATCGCGTGCAATCCGTCCAATCCGCCGCGCAGCATCAACACCAGCAGGCGCGTGTCGGAGCCGGTCGACGCGCGGGTCAGAGTGGGCCACAGGGTGAGCGCCGAGGCGCCCGCACCCACCCCGAGCATCGCGAGAATTTGACGGCGCGTGGTCATGGTTATGCTCTCCATTGGAATTCGGGGCTGGCAAACGCGATCGCGATCGCCTGCTGAGGCGCCTCGGCCCGCGCCATCGCGGTTGCGGTGTCGCCGCGCAAGTCCGGGCCCAGCAACGCGCGGGCGAGGGCCTGCGGATCCAGCCCGGCGCGCGGCACGCGCGCCGCCAGGGCTAGGGCGGTCTGGATGCGCTTCCATACCGCGTCCGCGCCGATCCAGTCGGCCGCGACATCGCTGAATCCGGCCGGCGAACGCGGCATGAACGTGGGCTGACCCAGCCGGTTGGCCCACGCCTCGAAGGGCTGCGGACTGTCGCCGATCGGGATGGCTCCCCCGCGGATGGCGGCGACGAGGTAATCCTGCGGCGTGCGGAACTTGATCGCCTTCGCGTCCCACGCCTCCGGCGCGTGGATTAACTCGGCATACAGCGCGGGCAGGTCGCCGCCGCTGCGCAGGTAGACGGCCGCCATCCGATCGACCAGGGATGCCGGCGGATCATCGGCGACCAAGTGGCGCGCGAGCTGCAGGGAGAGGTGTCTGGCGGTCGCCGGGTGCACCGCCAAGTCGGCGAGGATCGCGCGGGCTTGATCGAAGCCCGTGTCCTCGTAACGCCGGCCCATGACGGTCCGCGTGCCGGGCTCGTGCGCGGCGGCGCGATAGAGAAACCCGCTGTCGAAATCGCCGCGATCGAGTTGGCCGGGATACGGCATGCTCCAACCGGTCAGCGCGCGCGCGAATTCCGTGACGTCGCGCTGGCTGTAATGCGCGTCCACGCCGAGCGTGTGCAGCTCCATGATTTCGCGCGCGAGATTCTCGTTGAGGCCGAGTTGCCGGGGCGGGCGATCCTCGCGGTGCGCCCGGCGGGCGAGTCGTCGATCCGCGCGACGAGCGAGCATCGAGCCCGGCCCCACCGACTGCGCCTGGTCGAGGTAGCGCAACATCGCCGGATGGGTCTCCACCGCCAGCAACAGGTCGACGAAGCGACCGTTCCAATGCGGCCGGATCGCCTCCCGCTCGAACGGGGCCGCGTACAGGCGCGCCGGCCCCTTGTCGACGGACACCGCGAAGTGGTTGGACCAGAAGCGCACCAGGCGCTCGGCGAACGGCGTATCGGTCGTCGCGGCGAGGCGCCAGCGCGCGACCGCCTCGCGCCGCAGATCGTCGCCGAACTCCTGCCGGTAGATTTCGGCCAATGGATTCACCGGCTTTCCGTCGGGTCCCGGCGCCTTCGTCGGCGCGCCGCCGCTTTCGAGCCGCAATTCGCGTCGTTTACGGTTGACCACGCCCTCGCGGCGCAGATAGTCCAGGCTGGTCGGCAGGTCGGCGATCAGGGGCGCGCCGCCCGGAGGCTGCCGCACCTGCGCCAGCAACCACGCCGGCGGGTCCGTCACTCGGGCAAGATCTCCCGGGCACGCGCCCAGGCCGAAGCGATTGACGGCGCTCGCCGCCGCCCGGGATCGATCGCTGTCCATCGGCTTCACTCCTCGTGACCAGTTCCGGCGCTGGAGTGAATAACGCGATGGCACCCGTCCGGTTGACCTCGACCGGAAATCCGGCGCCGCGCGGGGCCGGCCGGGGCCGGCGCATCGGCCGCCGATTCAGGTGCTCGCGAGCACCTTGCCGTCGTGCAGCGGAAGCCGCTTGCCGGGGTCGTGGGCCATGTGAACGTGATGGCGCTTGCCGTTCAACAGATAAACGACATCGTAACCCGCGGGCACTTGGCGGATATCGTACGCCGTCATGCAGCGGCGCTCGGTCGTGGTATAGGTATTTCCCTGCTGCACGCGTTGTTCGATCCGGTTGCCGGCGTACCCGCCGGCCGCGGCGCCGGCGACGGTCGCGAGCACCTTGCCGTTGCCTCCGCCAATCCGGTTCCCGAGCAAGCCGCCGATGACGGCGCCGATCCCGGTCCCGGCGAGTTGACGGGTGTCCCGCGCCGGCTTGACCCGCGTCACCTGCTCATCGTGACATTCCTGCCGCGGCGTCCGGATCGTGCGGGTCAGCGCCTTGACGCTGAGGACTTCGGCGCCGGCGGGCGCGCCCAACATGCGATACCCGGCAAACGCGCCGCCCGCCGAGACCGCGATTGCGCCCAATATGGATCCCATCATCATCGATCTGTTCATCGTTCCGTCCTCCGGGCGGCACGAGCCGCTTCTCCATGGCGGCGATGATAGGCGCGGCTGGGTGAAATTCAACCGACTGTCGGCGGGCGCCGACAGGCCGGCGGCGCAGCGCTCAGCGATTGATCAATGCCGATAATCGGCGCCGGTATGCCGAGACCAAGGGCGCATCGTCGGCGGCAAGATCGAACACCGAGAGCATCAGACGCCGCGCGGCGTCGCCGTCCGCCTTTCGGTCACGCGCGACGATTTCGACGAGTTGTTCCAGCGCGCCGCCGAACTCGCGTTCGGCGATGCACCGCCGCGCCAGATCGAATCGCGCCTTCAAGTCCCGCGGGTCGGCGGCGATGCGATCGCCGAGGACCGCGGCGTCGGCGAGCGTTGCCGTGTCGCGCAGGCTCGCCAAGCGCGTTTGCAGCGCCCTGGCGCGGGCATCGGCGCGATCGACCGGTCCCACCGCCTGCAGCAGCGCGGCCACCTCCGCGGTCTTGGCCTCGTCGAGAGGCGGCATTTGATCGAGCAGCAGTTCGGCGAGGTCCAGCCGCGCTGCGGTCAAATCCGCGTCCCGTGCGAGCGCGCCGCGCAACAGCGCGGCCCCGGCGTCGGTCTGTCCGGCCGCGATCAACGCGAGCGCCTCGCGCCGCACCCGCTCAGCCGGGGCCGGCGCGACCCGTTCGATGAACTCGCGCAACTGGCGCTCGGGCAGCGCGCCGACGAACGAGTCCACCACCGCGCCGCCGCTGAACGCGACCACGTAGGGGATGCTGCGAACCTGGTAGCGGGCGGCCAATGCGCCGTTCGCGTCCGAATCGATTTTGACCAGCTTGAAGCGCCCCGAATAGTCCAGTTCCAGCCGCTCGAGCAAGGGACCGAGCGTCCGGCAGGGCGCGCACCAAGGCGCCCAGAAATCCACTAGCACCGGCGTCGACCGCGACGCCTCCAGAACCTCGCGCGCGAACGCGGTTTCATCAACGTCGATCATGTGTCCCGACCATCCCCCGGCGCTTGCCGAACCGTCCGAACTGACGGACACTGGCGCGACGCCCGCTTGTTGCCGACCCATAAATTGAACGATCCATGCAGGACTCGAAGCCGATATGCGGCTGAATGCCGATACATCAATGGCCGTCGCGGTCGACAGCGCCGCGATGGACTGGGTGGCCTCGCCCACGGCCGGGGTGGAGCGGCGCATGCTGGAGCGCGATGGCGACGAAGTCGCGCGGGCGACTTCGCTGGTGCGGTATGCCCCGAATTCGTTCTTCCCAGCGCACACTCACGGCGCCGGCGAGGAAATCCTCGTGCTCGACGGGGTATTTTCGGACGAAACCGGCGATTTCCCCGCCGGGTTCTACGTCCGCAATCCGCCGGGTTCGCGGCACCGGCCGTCGAGCGGGCCCGGTGCGGTGATATTCGTGAAACTGCGCCAAATGCCGCCGCAAGAGGCCGACGTGGTGCGCGTGGACACACGCGGCGCGGCGTCGTGGCGCAACATGGACGCCGGTCTCGCGATCGCGCGGCTGTTCGAGGCGCCGTGGGAGCGGGTCGCGATGCTGCGATTCGCCCCGGGGCACACGGAGACGCCCGTCACCTGGCCGCACGGCCTCGAACTGTTCGTGGTCGACGGAGATCTCGTCGTCGACGGCGTGCCGCGGACGACAGGCGCCTGGATGCGATTTCCCGGAGGAAGTTCACCGCTGCTCGCGAGCCGCGGCGGCGCGCTCGTGTATCGCAAGACCGGGCACCTGCGCTAGACGGCGCCGCTAGTGCCGGTCGGCCCACGCGCGGATCTGCCGGTGCAGGAATTCCACGCCGTCGGTGAGCGCCGCAGGTCCGGGCTGCAGGATGATCGGCGCCTTGACCTCGTGCAACTCACCATCGCGCACCGCCGGGATCCCTTCCCAGCCGGGACGCGCCGCGAGGCTTTGCGGTCGAAATCGCTTGCCGCACCATGAGCCGAATATGATGTCGGGGGCCCGCCGCACGACTTCCGCCGGGTCGGCGATGATCCGATTGCGGCCCAGTGGCTCGCGCGCGAGTTCCGGAAAGCACTCCACCCCGCCGGCCAGCCCGACGAGTTCCGACACCCAGCGAATGCCGGAAATCAGCGGCTCATCCCACTCCTCGAAATATACGCGCGGCCGGCGCCCGATCGCCGCGGCGCCGGCGCGGATCCGCTCCAGTCCGGCATCGATGCGGCCGGTGAGGGCCTGGGCCGCGACGTGCGCGCCGACGAGGCCGCCCACGGTGTGGATCATCGTCAGGATCCCGGCGATGCTGCGCTGATTGAAGACATGGACGGCGACGCCGCGGCGGATCAGGTCGGCCGCGATCTGTGCCTGGAGGTCCGAGAAGCCGAGCACGAGATCGGGCTCGAGATCGAGGATCCGGTCGATCTTGGCGCTCGTGAACGCGGCCACCCGCGGCTTTTCCCGGCGCGCCCGCGGCGGCCGCACCGTGAACCCGGAGATGCCGACGATGCGCCGCTCCTCGCCGAGCAGGTACAGCGTCTCGGTGGTTTCCTCGGTCAAACAGACGATGCGCTCCGCGAACATGCGGCCGGGTTCCTCGACGGCTGGCTTTCCGGGTCAATATACGCAATATTCGGCGGGATGGAATTGAACTACACGGAACAGGAACGCGCGTTCCGCGCCGAGGCGCGGCGCTTCTTCCGCGACGAGATACCGCGATCGATCCGCGACAAGACGCTCGAGGGACGCGATCTCGGCCGCGAGGACCTCGTCACGGCGCATCGCCTGATGAACGCGCGCGGCTGGGCGGTGCCGCAGTGGCCGCTCGAGTGGGGCGGCCGGAATTGGAGCCCCGTACAGATCCATCTGTATCACGACGAGATGCAACAGGCCGGCGTGCCGCCGCCGCTTCCCTTCAACGTCGCCATGGTGGGCCCGGTGATCGCCGCCTTCGGCAGCGACGCGCAAAAGCGGCGCTTTCTGCCGGCGATCGCGAACCTGGACCTCTGGTTCTGCCAGGGATTCTCCGAACCGGGATCCGGCTCCGATCTCGCGTCGCTGTCGACGACGGCGCGGCGCGACGGGGAGCACTATCTCGTCAGCGGCCAAAAGACCTGGACGACCCTCGCCCAGCACGCCGACTGGATTTTCTGCCTGGTGCGCACGTCCGCGGCCGCCAAGAAGCAGGAGGGCATCTCCTTCCTGCTGATCGACATGAAATCCCCGGGAATCACCACGAGGCCGATTCAGACCATCGACGGCGGCCGCGAGATCAACGAGGTTTTCTTCGACGACGTGCGCGTCCCGGCCCTGAATCTGGTGGGAGCCGAAAACAAGGGATGGGACTACGCGAAATATCTGCTCAGCAACGAGCGCACGAGCATCGCCCGCATCGGCAGTTCCAAGGAGCGCATCCGCCGCATCAAACGGCTCGCCGCGCTGGAGCGTGCGGACGGCGCTCCGCATTCCGAGGATTCGCGCTTGCGCGAGAAGATCGCGGCGGTGGAGGTGGAACTGAAGGCCCTGGAACTCACCCAACTGCGCGCCGTGGCCGCGGAGCGGGCCGGTCCGCGCACCGGGCCGGATCCTTTCTCCTCGATCCTCAAGATCAAGGGATCCGAAATCCAGCAGGCCACGACCGAACTGATGATGGACGTCGTGGGGCCGTATTGCATGCCGGCCGGAGGCGGAGCGGACGGGGCGGCGGTGATCGGACCCGCCGATGCCGCGATGGCGGCCACGACCTATTTCAACTGGCGCAAGCTGTCGATTTACGGCGGCTCCAACGAGATTCAGCGCAACATCATCGCCAAGGCGATCCTCGGACTATGAATTTCGATCCGAGCGACGACCAGCGCCTGCTGCGTGATGCGGTCGAGCGCCTGGTTGCGCAGGAAAGCGACATGGAGCACCGCAGGCGCAGCGCCGCGCGTCCCGAGGGATGGAGCCGGGACTTGTGGGGAAAATTCGCCGCGCTCGGATTCCTCGGCCTGACGTTCTCCGCGGCCGACGGCGGCATCGGCGGCGGACCGACCGAGACGATGATCGTGATGGAGGCGCTCGGCCGCGGTCTGGTGCTGGAGCCGTATTTCGCGACGGCGGTGCTCGGCGGCGCCTGCCTGAGACAGGGCGCAAGCGCGGCGCTGCGCGCCCAACTCGTGCCGCGCATCTGCGCGGGTTCCTTGTTGCTGGCGTTCGCATGGACCGAGCGCCACTCGCGTTACGATCCGCTCCACGTGGAGACCGCGGCGCGGCGCGACGGCGACGCGTGGATCCTGGACGGCGCAAAGAGCCTGGTGATGCACGGCGACGTCGCCGACAAGATCGTCGTCACGGCGCGCGTCTCGGGTGGCCGGCGGGATCGGGAGGGACTCTGCGCATTCCTGGTGGACGGGACCTCGCCCGGCCTCAGCCGCACCGCCTATCGCAGTCAGGACGGAATCGGCGCGGCCGAGATCGCGCTCGCCGGGGTGCGCGTCGATGCGGGGCTCGCGCTGGGCGAACCCGGCAATGCAGCGGCGCTGATCGAACGCGTGTTGGACGAGGCGATTGCCGCGCGTTGCGCCGAAGCGGTCGGCGTCATGGCGGCGATGCAGCGCCTCACCGTCGATCACCTCAAGTCACGCCGGCAGTTCGGCCGGCCGATCGGCGATTTTCAGGCGCTGCAGCATCGCGCCGTCGACCAATTGATCGCGCTCGAACAAGCTCGCAGCATGGCGCTGTTCGCGGCGATGATGGTGGATGCGCCGGATGTCGCGGAACGGCGCCGGGCGATCGCCGCCGCGAAGGTACAGATCGGCCGCTCCGGGCGCCGCCTCGGCGAGGAGGCGATACAAATGCATGGCGGCATCGGGATGACGATGGAGCACGAAGTCGGCCACTACTTCAAGCGCATGACCATGATCGACCGCAGTTTCGGCGACGCGGACTGGCAGCTTGCGGCGCTTGCCCGCGCCGGCGGGCTCTTCATCGACGACGACGACTGACCGACGCCCCGTTCCCCGTTACCGGGTTTCCGATCCCCGGTGTGGGAGCCTCAAGGCCGCGCGAAAACGTCGGAGCCGAAGACCCGCGCTCCGGGAGCCGCCGCATAGCCCAGCGGCGCCAGGCCGAAATAGGCCTCGATGCTGTGCAGCAGGCTGTAGTGATTGTAGGGTTGATTGGAAACGGTGCCGCCACGGATGAACGGCGACAACAGTACGGCGCCGACGCGACCGCCGCCGGGTCCGAATTGACCGGGCGGCGGACCTCCGGGCAGGCCCTGCTCGCCGCAACAGGCGGCGCCCGTCAATCCTTCGTCGAAGGTGATGACGATCAAGCCGTCCTTGCGATACGCGGGCGAAGCCATGATCCGCGGCACCCAGACCTTGAGGAACGCATCGACACCGGCCAGGCCGCCTCGCGCGCCGCCGACGCACTTCGGGTTGTGGCCGTCGTGGCACAGGTTCGGCGTGATGAACGCGAAATTCGGCGTCGTCGCCGCCTGCGCGAGATCTTCGCGCAAGCGCCGCAGGTTGACGACGTGCGCGTCGCAGCGTGGCGCATCGATGAGCGCGTGAAAGTAGACGAAGGGATTGTGCTTGGCGGCGTATTCGTCTCCGGCACTCGCGCGTTCCGTGCCGTCTTTCGCTCCGACCGCCGCATGCGCGCAAGTCGCCGCCTCCCGTCGGGGGTTGTTGCCCATGTCCTCCATGTAGCCCTTCCAATCGAGATGGTCGGCCTCGAGCTGGTCGGCGATCGTCGGCACGTCCGCGGGGTAGACGCAGCCCGTGCCGGGCAGTTGACCGTAGGCACCGACGGGGCCGCTGGCGACGAACTCCCTGAATATCGGACAGTCCTGCTGGGTGTCCGGGTTAGGCGCCTGGCCGCTGATCATCGCGATGTAATTGTCGAGACTGTAATGGCCGATGCCGTAGTACTGGGTCAACAGCGCGCCCTGCCGGGGCAGTTCGCGCGCGAGATACGCAGCCTCGGAGTGCGGCCCGAAGCTCGCATGGAAAGGCTCGTTTTCCAGCACGATCAAGAACACGTGGCCGATCGGCGGAGCGGCCGTGGACGCGGCGGCGGCCGCGGTCGCAGAGCGCGTGTTGCCCGCCAACAGCGCGAGAAGACAGGCCAGGGTGGCGAATTGCTTCGGTGAGCTCATGAACGAATCCCGGGAAGGTTGATGCCGCAGGCGCTAGATTACCATTGCGGCCGCGGCCATGGCGCGTTCGGCGGCACGCTCACCGTTCGAACTTCGTCGACAGGATGATCGACGAAGTGGTCCGCTCGACCCCCGCGATCGCACCGATGCGATCGATCACTTCGTCCATCTCGGCGACGGTCGCGGTCGCCGCGATCGCGATCAGGTCGACGTCGCCGCTGACCGAATGCAGAATCCGCACTTGTTGGATTTTGTACAGCGCCGCGATGACCGCGCGCGCTTCCTTGGGCCCCACCGCGATCATGACGTGAGCCCGCACGGCCCCCGCCGCGTGCTCCGGCGCGATCCGCACCGTATAGCCTTGGATCACGCCCTGCCGCTCCAGGCGCTCGAGCCGGCTCTGCACGCTGGTGCGCGACCGCCCGACGGTGCGCGCCAACTGCGCAATGGTCGCCCGGCCCTCGTCGCGCAGGATCGCCAACAGTTTCTCATCGACCGGATCGAGCATAATGCGCACCAAGATAGTAATAATGCACGGTTTACACCGTAATTATATCTAATTTGTGCCTACCATTCGACGGGCTGATGCCCAAAAATAGCGCTTTACGGCGAATTGAAAGGACGGGGGAAAGCGTGAAAAAAGTCGTCATAGTCGGGGCGGGAAAAATCGGATCGATGATCGCCGAGCTCTTGGCGGGCAGCGGAGATTATTCCGTGACGGTCGCGGACCGCTCGAAAATGCAATTGGATCGACTGGAGACCTCGCGCCCGGTGACCAAAGTGGCCGTGGATATCGTCGACGGCGCCGCCCTGCGACGCCTGCTCGAAGGTCAGTTCGCCGTGCTGAGCGCGGCGCCCTATCACGCGACCCGGATGATCGCCGAAGCGGCCAAAGCCGCGGGCGCGAATTACCTGGACCTGACCGAGGACGTCGCCAGCACCCGCATCGTCAAGCAGCTCGCGGCCGGCGCGCGCACCGCGTTCATTCCTCAATGCGGACTGGCGCCCGGATTCATCACCATCGTCGCGAGCGACCTCGCCTCGCGGTTCGACGAGCTGCACGACGTGCGGATGCGCGTGGGCGCATTGCCTGAATTTCCGTCGAACGCGCTCAACTACAATCTGACGTGGAGCACGGACGGCGTCATCAACGAGTACTGCGAGCCCTGCGAGGCGATCGTCAACGGGCAGCTGCGTGAGACGCAGCCGCTCGAGGAGCGCGAGGAATTCTCGCTCGACGGGGTGTTGTACGAGGCCTTCAACACCTCGGGCGGCCTGGGCACGCTGTGCGAGACGCTCGCCGGCAAAGTGCGAAATCTCAACTACCGGACCATCCGCTACCCGGGTCACGCCGCGATCATGAAGGCGTTGCTGAACGATCTGCGCCTGCGTGACCGGCGCGAACTGCTCAAGGACATCCTGGAGAACGCGGTTCCGATCACGCTGCAGGACGTGGTCATCGTCTTCGTCAGCGTCAGCGGCATGCGCGGCGGCCAGCTCCTCCAGGAAACCTACGCGAACAAGATCTATGCGGCCCCGGTCGGCGGCCGGGTGCGCAGCGCGATCCAGATCACCACGGCCGGCGGGATCTGCGCGGTGCTCGACATGCTCGCGTCGGGCGACCTTCCGCAGTCCGGGTTGATCCGGCAGGAGGAGATCGCGCTGCCGAAATTCCTGGCGAACCGGTTCGGCCGCTGCTACGCGATGCCGGCGTCCAAACCGAACGCGAACGCGGCCTAGGAGCCGGCCGCCGTCGCCGCCCGGGCGGTCTCAGCGGCATTGAAAGCTGGGCCGGCCGGCGGCGTCGAGAATGCCCCGGTCGGTCAACCAGGCGCGCGCATCGGCGGCGTCGCCGTGAAACCAGGCCGACGCGCTGCCGAGTCGGAACGTGTATCCCCAGGCATCCATGTCGCGCAGCATGCGTTCGCGGCCGACCTGGGCCAACAGACCCGCCAGCACGATCTGCAGATAACAAACGCCGTTTTCCTCGGCATGGTCGCCGCCGGCGTCCGTGTCGAGTCCGACCCGGCGCTCGGCGCTCACGCAGACGAAGTGCGCCGCCTCGTGCAGCACCGAGTGCACCGGGGTGTCGAGTCGCACGTAGATCTTGCTGCCGATCAAACCCGCTTCACGCTCGCCCCAGTAGGAACCCGGGATGGGTTCCTCCGGCGCCACGATCTGCATCTCCAGCGCGTAGCGGGCCAGCAGCACGCCCAAGGCGACGCGGTCGATGCCGCTCAGCAGCAGGACCGACCGCTCATCCGCGCTCACACGCGCTCATCTCAGGCTCGCGATCCGGCGCATCGCGATTTCCACCAGATTCCGCGCCATCTGCCGCCTCAACATGTCGGCCTCGTGCTCCTTCGCGAGCACCGCCTGCTCCGAAAAGCTGTAGTCCTGGGTCAGGCTGATCGTCTGCGGCGCCAGCAGCTCTCCCCGGGGGCCTTGCACCGAGTAGGTGACGGTGTAGACGAGCAGATACTCTGTCGGGATATTGCGCGCCGAGACCGACAGGATGCGCTGTTCGACGGTGTCCCGCGAAACCTCGACCGTCGCCGACGCCCCCGCGCCGCGCGGCTGCAGCACGGCGCCAGCCGCCTGCATCTGCCGCTCGAAATCTCGGGCGAAGTCCGAAT
>JBBISV010000001.1:49602-84091 GCA_037441085.1 Gammaproteobacteria bacterium
GGTCCGTGAACGACAAATGCGGCCGCATCAGCACCGCCGGCAGCGGTTCGCTGCCGGCGAGATGAAATCCGCAGCCCGCGAGCGCGGCGATCGCCGCGACGGCGAACGCGACCGACCACGCCGGACGCGACGCCGCCCCAAGGCACCGGTCAGACGACGACATTGACGAGCTTTCCGGGGACCACGATGACCTTCCTGACCGTCGCGTCACCGGTGAATTTGCGCACCTGCGGGTCCGCGAGCGCCGCGGCGCGGACGTCGGCTTCGGCGGCCCCGGAGGGCACGGCGATGCGGCTGCGCAGCTTGCCGTTCACCTGGACGACGATTTCCAGCATCGACTGCGCGAGCGCCGTCTCATCGACCGCCGGCCAGGGCTCATCGATGATCGCGGTCCGGTGACCGAGCGCATGCCACAGTGCATGCGTCACGTGCGGGATGATCGGCGACAGGCAGATGACGGCGATTTCCAGCCCCTCCTGCATGACCGCCCGATCCGGCGCCGTCCGCGGGACGAACCGGGCGAGCGCGTTCATCAGCTCCATGACCGACGCGATCGCGGTGTTGAAGGTGCGCCGGCGCCCGATGTCGTCCGTGACCTTGGCCAGGGTCTGATGGACCTGGCGTCGCATGTCGCGGCGGACCTCATCCGAGTCCCCGTCGGAGGCACCTGCCCCGCCCTGGGACACATGATCGTGGACCGCCTTCCACAGGCGTTTGATGAAACGGTAGGCGCCCTGGACTCCCTCGTCCGACCATTCGAGCGTCTGTTCCGGCGGCGCGGCGAACATCGTGAACAGGCGCGCCGTGTCGGCTCCGAACTCCTCGACCAAGGCCTGCGGATCGACGCCGTTGTTCTTCGACTTGGACATCGTCACGACGCCGCCGGATATCACCGGGGCGCCATCGGCGCGCAGTATCGCCGTGCGCTGCTTGTCGCGCGGATCGATGGTGACTTCCACGTCCGCGGGGTTGAAGTATTCGATCCGCCCGGACGGCGGCTTGCGGTAGAAGACCTCGTTGAGCACCATGCCCTGCGTGAACAGGTTCGTGAACGGCTCGACGAAGCCCACATACCCGAGCTTACGCATCACGCGCGTCCAGAAGCGCGAATACAGCAGATGCAGGATCGCGTGCTCTATCCCGCCGATGTACTGATCGACGGGGAGCCAATGGTCGACGCGCGCATCGACCATCGCGCCGGCGTTGTCGCTGCACGCGAAGCGCAGGAAATACCAGGACGAATCGACGAACGTGTCCATGGTGTCGGTTTCCCGGCGCGCCTCGGCGCCGCACCGCGGGCAGCGGCAGGCAAGGAACCCGGCGTGTTTCGCGAGCGGGTTGCCGCTGCCATCGGGCACCAGATCCTCGGGCAGCAGCACCGGCAGGTCCGCATCGGGCACGGGCACCGCGCCGCAGGCATCGCAGCGGATGATCGGAATCGGACAACCCCAGTAGCGCTGGCGCGATATCCCCCAATCGCGCAGCCGCCACGTGGTTTGTTTCTCCCCCAGGCCGGCCGCGCCCAGTTGGGCGGCGACCGCATCGACCGCGGCCCGGTAGTCGAGGCCGTCAAAGCGTCCCGAGTTGACGCACCGGCCCCGTTCCTCGTACCAGGGCTGCCAGGCGTCGGTCGAAAACGGCCGCCCTTCGACGTCGATGACCTGCCTGATCGGCAGCCCGTATTTCTTCGCGAACGCGAAATCCCGCTCGTCGTGCGCGGGAACGCCCATGACCGCACCCGAGCCGTAGGACATCAACACGTAATTGCCGACCCAAACCGGCACATCCGCGCCGCTCAACGGATGGCGCACGCACAGGCCCGTGGGCATGCCCTTCTTCTCCTGGGTCGCCTGCTCCGCCTCGATCGCGGGGCCCCGCTTGCACTCGTCGATGAACGCCGCGAGCGCTGGGTTCGCGGCCGCGGCGTGCGCGGCAAGCGGATGCTCGGCCGCGACCGCGCAAAAGCTGACGCCCATGATCGTGTCCGCGCGCGTCGTGAACGCCCGCAGCACGCCGGATTCGCCGGCGAGTTCGTAGGGAAAGCCGACGTTCACGCCCTCGCTCTTGCCGATCCAATTCGACTGCATCGCGCGCACCCGCTCGGGCCAGCCAGGCAGGTCATTGAGCGCACCCAGCAGGTCGTCCGCGAAGGCCGTGATCCGCAGGTAATACATCGGGATCTCGCGCTTCTCCACGATCGCGCCCGTCCGCCAGCCGCGACCGTCGATGACCTGCTCGTTCGCGAGCACGGTCTGATCGACCGGATCCCAATTGACGACGCCGGTGCGGCGATAGGCGATCCCCCGCTCCAGCATCCGCAGGAACAGCCACTGGTTCCAGCGGTAATACTCCGGCCGGCAGGTCGCGAGTTCCCGGCTCCAGTCGATCGCGAGCCCGAGCGACTTGAGCTGCCTGCGCATATAGGCGATGTTGTCGTAGGTCCACTTCGCCGGCGGCACACCGTTGGCGATCGCGGCATTCTCCGCGGGCAGGCCGAACGCGTCCCAGCCCATCGGCTGCAGCACGTTCCTGCCGTTCATGCGCATGAAGCGCGCGAGAACGTCGCCGATGGTGTAATTGCGCACGTGCCCCATGTGGCATCTGCCGCTGGGATACGGGAACATCGACAGGCAGTAATACTTGTCCCGGCCCGGCTCCTCCCTGGCCTCGAAGCAGCGCCGTTCGTCCCAAAACCTCTGGGCATCGGCCTCGATGACGGCCGGTTCGTATCGTTCTTGCATGATGGTTCGGCAGAATACCCGAGATTCAGCCCCCGAGCCCCTCCTCGGCCGGCGGTTCGTAGTCGGCGGGGGTGATCACGCGCAGCATGTCGATCCGGCGGCGGTCGGCGCGGACCACGCGGAATTCGAGCTGCCCCACATGAATCGATTCGCCTCGCCGCGGCAGGCGGCCGAATTCGTGCATCACGAGCCCGCTGATCGTGTCGTATTCCTCGTCCGAATAGCCCGTGCCGAAATAGCGGTTGAACATCTCGATGGGCGTCAGCGCCCGGACCGAGAACTCGCGCGCCCCTTCCTTGCGGATCGTCTGATCGTCGTCGACGTCGTGTTCGTCGTCGATTTCGCCGACGATCTGCTCGATCACATCCTCGATCGTGACCAGCCCGCAGACCCCGCCGTACTCGTCGACCACGATCGCCAGATGGTTGTGGCTGCGCCGGAATTCCTTCAGCAGCACGTTCAAGCGCTTGCTCTCGGGCACGAATACCGCCGCGCGCATGTATTCACGCATGTCGAACGGGGGCGCGTCGGCGAATTGCAGCCGCAGCAGATCCTTGGCGAGGAGGATGCCGAGAATCTCGTCGCGATCCTCGCCGATCACCGGAAAACGCGAATGGCCCGACTCGACCACGTGCCGGACGATGCGTTCAGGCGACTCGTCGCGTTCGATGAAGACGATCTGCGAGCGCGGCACCATGATGTCGCGAACCTGGGTTTCGGCGACCGAAAGCACGCCTTCGAGCATCGCGAGCGCGTCCGCGTCGAACAAGCCACGCGCGCTTGCCTCACCCAGGTCCTCGATCAGCTCGGACAGGTCGCGCGGCTCTCCGGACATCGACTTGGTAATTCGCTTTAGCCAGCGGCCGGTACCGCCATGTGACTGATCGGACATCGGCACAAGCATACTCGATCACGCGTATGGGTCGGAAAATCCAAGCAGTTCAAGGATTTGAACCTCCTTCGCCATCATCTTGCGCGCCTCCGGGTCGTGCTCGTGGTCGAAACCCCGCAGATGCAGCACACCGTGGACCGTCAGGTGCGCCCAATGCGCCCGGGGCGCGACACCGGCCTTTTCGGCCTCCCGCGCGACGACCGGCGCGCAGATCACCAGCTCGCCGAGATCCAGGCGATCGTCCGGACATGGGCCCGCGCCGGCAAACGACAGCACGTTCGTCGACTTGGGCTTGCCGCGGTAATCGCGATTCAACTGCCGGCTGCGCGCGGTGCCGACGACGCGCACCGACAGCCGGGTCGGCGGGCCGGATGCGCTCAACGCGGCCCGGGCCCAGACGGCGAACTCCGAACGCTTCGGCACCCACGGCCTGCGCGCGGCGTAGGTGACATCGAGTTCGAGCTCCGGTTCACGCGCCCGGCGGATTGGCGTCCCCCGAATTCGCTTCATAGGCCTGGACGATGCGCTGCACCAGCGGATGGCGCACCACGTCCCGCGAACTGAACATCGTGAAGGCGATGCCGCGCACGCCGCGCAGGATGTCGATCACGGTGCGCAGCCCGGACTGCTTTGCGCTCGGCAGGTCGGTTTGCGTGATGTCGCCGGTCACCACCGCCTTCGAGCCGAAGCCGATGCGGGTCAGAAACATCTTCATCTGTTCGTTGGTCGTGTTCTGCGCTTCGTCGAGGATCACGAAAGAGTCGTTCAGCGAGCGGCCGCGCATGAAGGCGAGCGGCGCGACTTCGATGACGTTGCGCTCGATCAGCTTGGCGACGCGTTCGAACCCCATCATTTCATACAAGGCGTCGTACATCGGCCGCAGATAGGGGTCCACCTTCTGCGTCAGGTCGCCCGGCAGGAATCCCAGCCGCTCCCCCGCTTCGACCGCCGGGCGGACCAGCACGATTCGCCGCACTTTTTCTTCCTGCAGCGCCTCGACCGCGCAGGCGACCGCGAGATACGTCTTGCCGGTGCCCGCCGGGCCGATGCCGAAGGTCAGGTCGTGCGTGCGCACATGCTGGAGATATTCGAGCTGGTTCGCGCCGCGGGCGCGCACCATGCCGCGCGCGGTCCGCACCTTGAGTTCATCTGGGGCGGTCGGCGCCGCCGGCGCCGGACCGCCGGCTTCCATGGCGATTTCCTGCAACGCCAGGTGCACCTGCTCGGGATCTATCGGCTCCCGCTGCGCGCGCGCATACAGGCTCCGCAGGACCGCCTCGGCGTGCTTCGCCGCGCCCTGCGGGCCGATCATCTGGAATCGATTTCCACGCCGCCGGATCTCCACGCCGAGCCGCTCCTCGACGGCGCGCAGATGCGCGTCGAGGGGCCCGCACAGTTCGACCAGTCGCGGATTGTCCGCCGGTTCCAGCGCGAACTCCGCTGCGGCCGGCACCGAACTCACGGTTGCGGTCCGCCCACCAGGCGGCCCCGCAGGGAATTGGGCATGGCCTCGGTGATGACGACGTCCGCGAAGCGGTCGATCAGCCGGTCCGCCGGCCCGTCGAAATTCACCCAGCGGTTGTTGTCGGTCCGCCCGGCCAATTGGCGCGGATCGCGCTTCGAGGGCCGCTCGACGAGCACGCGCTGCGTGCTGCCGACCATGCGCTCGGAGATCGCGCGCGCCTGCGTGTTCAAGCGCTGCTGCAGCGCTTCGAGGCGCCGCTGCTTGACCTCGTGCGGCACCTCGTCATTCAGCGCGGCCGCCGGAGTACCCGGCCTGCGGCTGTAGAGAAAGCTGAAGGACTGGTCGAATCCGGCCTCGGCCACCAGATCCATCGTCGCCTGGAAATCCGCGTCCGTCTCCCCCGGAAAGCCGACAATGATGTCGGTCGAAATGCAGATGTCCGGGCGCACCGCGCGCAATTTCCGCAATTTTTGCTTGTATTCGACCACAGTATGGCCGCGCTTCATCGCCGCCAGGATGCGGTCCGACCCGCTCTGCACCGGCAGGTGCAGAAAATCGTTGAGCTTCGGCACGCTCGCGTAGGCCTCGATCAGGCTGTCGTCGAAATTCAGGGGATGCGAGGTGGTGAAGCGGATGCGTTCGATCGGCGCGATCGCGGCCACGTAATGGATCAGCGTCGCCAGATCGGCGACGGTCCCGTCCGCGGCCGGCCCCGCGTACGCGTTGACGTTCTGTCCGAGCAGCGTCACCTCGCGCACGCCCTGCAGCGCGAGCTGCCGCACCTCCGCGAGGACCTGTTCGAACGGGCGGCTGACCTCCTCGCCCCGCGTGTACGGTACGACGCAGAAGCTGCAGTACTTGCTGCAGCCCTCCATGATCGACACGAACGCGGCGGCCCCGTCGGCCCGCGGCTCCGGCATGCGGTCGAACTTCTCGATCTCCGGAAAGCTGATGTCGATCTGCGGGCGGCCGGAGCGCTTCAATCCGCGGATCATCTCCGGCAGGCGATGCAGGGTTTGCGGACCGAACACCAGGTCGACGAAGGGTGCGCGCGCCGTGATTCCCTCCCCTTCCTGGCTCGCCACGCAGCCGCCGACTCCGATGATGACGCCGGGTCTTTGCTGCTTCAGTAGCCGCCATTCGCCGAGCAGCGAGAACACCTTTTCCTGCGCCTTCTCACGCACCGAACAGGTGTTCACGAGCAGCACGTCGGCCGCGGCGGGATCCTGGGTGACCGCCATGCCGTCGACGGACCGCAGCACGTCCCGCATCTTGTCGGAGTCGTACTCGTTCATCTGGCAGCCGAACGTCTTTATGTATAAAAGTCCAGGCATAGGCTCGCGTCGAAAAGGCCGATAAGATACTCGCAACCATGACAATTCGCGAAGTTCTGAGGATGGGTGATCCCCGGCTGCTGGAAGTCGCGGCGCCGGTGGCCCGGGTGGGCACGCCGGCGCTTCGCGAACTGCTCGCCGACATGAAGGACACGATGCGGCACCTGCGCGGCGCCGGCCTCGCGGCGCCGCAAATCGGCGTCAGCCTGCGCGTCGTGATGTTCGGCGTGGAACAAAACCCGCGCTACCCCGACGCCGAGTCGGTGCCCTTCACGGTCCTGATCAATCCGGTGCTGACCCCGATCGGCAAGGCCCAGGAAGACGGCTGGGAAGGCTGCCTGTCGGTGCCCGGCATGCGCGGCCTCGTGCCGCGCTTCCGTGAATTGCGTTATCAAGGGATCGCCGCCGACGGCACGCCGATCGACCGCACAGTAAGGGATTTCCACGCCCGCGTCGTTCAACACGAGGCGGACCATCTCGACGGCATCTTGTATCCGCGGCGGATCCGGGATTTGACGCGTTTCGGCTTCAGCGACGTGCTGTTCCCGGACCAGGATCTCGGCGACGATTGACGGCGCCCGCGCGGCCTAGAACGGAATGTCGTCGTCGAAGTCTTCCTTGCCGCCCGCCGCCGGCGCCGGCGACTGGTCGTAATCCTCCCGCGGAGGCGGCGAACCGGCACCGCGATCCCCGCCGCCGCCACCACCGCCGCCCGATGCGCCGCCGCGCGCGCCCAGCATTTGCATGTTGTCGGCGATGATTTCGGTCGTGTAGCGGTCCGTGCCCTGCTTGTCCTGCCACTTGCGGGTGCGCAGCTTCCCTTCGACATACACCTGGGATCCCTTGCGCAGGTATTCGGCGGCGATCTCGCCCAACCGGCCGAAGAACGCGACGTTATGCCACTCGGTGCGCTCCTGCTGGGCTCCGGAGGCCTTGTCCTTCCACGACTCGCTGGTGGCGATGCGGATGTTCGTGACCGTCATGCCGCTCGGCATCGAGCGCGTCTCCGGATCCGCCCCGAGATTGCCGACCAAGATGACCTTGTTGACTCCGCGCGCCATGACACACTCCGCATTGCATTCCGTGGGCCGACATTGTACACGCGCACCGCGCGCCCTGTGGGCCGCGAACCGTTCCGTGGCGGCGCAAATCGGGCGGATTCGCGCCGATTTGCCGCATCGGCGGCGGCCGCGGCGCAGCGGGTATGATATCCGGTCCCATGCAAAGCATCCGTATCCGGGGCGCCCGGACACACAACCTGAAGAACATCGACCTCGATCTGCCGCGCGACCGGCTGATCGTCCTGACCGGCTTGTCCGGGTCCGGCAAATCCTCGCTCGCCTTCGACACCATCTACGCCGAGGGCCAGCGCCGCTATGTCGAGTCGCTGTCGACCTATGCCAGGCAGTTCCTGTCGATGATGGAAAAGCCGGATGTGGACATCATCGACGGCCTTTCGCCGGCGATCTCGATCGAACAAAAGTCCACCTCGCACAATCCGCGCTCCACGGTCGGCACCGTGACCGAAATCTACGACTACATGCGCCTGCTGTTCGCCCGCGCCGGCACGCCGCGTTGCCCGGATCACGGGATCGACCTGGCGGCGCAAACCGTCAGTCAAATGGTCGATTCGGTTCTCGCCTGCCCGGAGGGAACCGCCATGATGCTGCTCGCGCCGGCGATTTCCGCGCGCAAGGGCGAACACGCGGCCTTGCTCGACGAACTGCAGGCGGCCGGCTACCTGCGCGCGCGCATCGACGGCACGATCGTCGAACTCGACCAGGCGCCGAAGCTCGACGTACGGCGCAAGCACACCGTCGAGGCGATCGTCGATCGATTCAAGGTCCGACCCGACCTGTCGCAACGCCTCGCCGAATCCTTCGAAACGGCGCTGCGCCTCGGCCAGGGGGTAGCGCGCGCCGCATTCCTCGACGACCCCGGACGCGCCGAACTGGTCTTCTCGGACAAGTTCGCCTGTCCGGTCTGCGATTATTCGCTGAGCGAACTCGAACCCCGCTTGTTCTCGTTCAACAGCCCGACCGGCGCGTGCCCGACCTGCGACGGGCTCGGCACGCAGGACTACTTCGACCCGGCGAAAATCGTCGCCAACCCGCACCTGTCGCTCGCCGGTGGCGCGGTACGCGGCTGGGATCGGCGCAACGCTTATTATTTCCAGCTGATCCAGGCGCTCGCGCGCCATGCGAAATTCGACATCGAGGCCCCGTTCGAATCCCTGCCGCAGGCGGCACGCGATCTCGTGCTGCAGGGAAGCGGCGCGGATGAATTCGAGTTCAAGTACCTGGACGGCAAGGGCGGCACGGTCAAGCGCCGGCATGCATTCGAGGGCATCGTGCGCAATCTCGAGCGCCGCTACGCGGAGACCGAATCGGCGACCGTGCGCGAGGAACTCGCGAAATACCGTTCCACGCGGGCGTGTCCGGAATGCGGCGGCACGCGCTTGAACCGGGCCGCCCGCAACGTGTACCTGTCGGGCAGGAGCGCGCCGGAGCTCGCCGCGCTGTCGGTGGACGGCGCATCCCGTTTCTTCGCGGGGCTGACGCTCGCCGGCTGGCGCGGCGAAATCGCCGTGAAGATCGTCAAGGAAATCGGCGCCCGGCTGGGCTTCCTCGAAAATGTCGGCCTCGGATACCTGACCCTGGATCGCAGCGCGGACACCCTGTCGGGCGGCGAAGCCCAGCGCATCCGTCTCGCCAGCCAGATCGGCTCGGGGCTGGTCGGCGTGATGTACATCCTCGACGAGCCGTCGATCGGGCTGCACCAGCGCGACAATCAGCGCCTGCTCGACACGCTGGTCAATCTGCGCGACCTCGGCAACACCGTCATCGTCGTGGAACACGACGAGGACGCGATCCGCCAGGCCGATCACGTCGTCGACCTCGGTCCCGGCGCGGGGGTCCACGGCGGGCGCATCGTCGCGCAGGGCACGGCCGCGGACATCGCCGCGAACCCCGAGTCGATCACCGGACGGTATCTCAGCGGCGCGCTGCGGATCGAGATCCCGCGCGTGCGCCGTCCCCGCGACCCGCACCGCTCGCTGCGGCTGGCCGGCGCGACGGCCAACAACTTGAAGAACGTAACCGCCGAATTCCCGCTCGGGCTTCTCACCTGCGTCACCGGCGTGTCGGGATCCGGCAAGTCCACGCTGATCAACGACACGCTGTTCCGCGCGGTGGCCACCCAACTGAACCACGCGGCGGCGGGCACGGCCCGGTTCGATCGGCTGGACGGCCTCGATCATCTCGACCGCGTGATCGAAATCGATCAAAGCCCCATCGGCCGAACCCCGCGATCCAACCCGGCCACCTATACCGGCTTGTTCGCGCCGATCCGGGAAATCTTCGCGAGCCTGCCCGAGTCGCGCGCGCGCGGCTACGAGCCGGGCCGCTTCAGCTTCAACGTGAAAGGCGGACGCTGCGAAGCCTGCCAGGGGGACGGAGTCATCAAGGTCGAGATGCACTTTCTCGCCGACGTGTACGTGCCCTGCGACGTCTGCCGGGGCAGGCGCTACAACCGTGAGACCCTAGAGATCCGTTTCAAGGGAAGAAACATCCAGGAGACGCTCGACATGACGATCGAGGAGGCCCTGCCCTTTTTCGCGGCGGTGCCGACGGTCCAGCCCAAGCTGCAGACCCTGCTCGACGTCGGCCTGTCCTACGTGCGCCTCGGCCAGAGCGCGACGACGCTGTCCGGCGGCGAGGCGCAACGCGTCAAGCTCGCCCGGGAGCTGTCGAAGCGGGCGACCGGACGGACACTTTACATACTGGACGAACCCACGACCGGATTGCACTTCGCAGACATCGCGCTGCTGCTGAAGGTCCTGCAGCGCCTGCGCGACGAGGGCAACACCGTCATCGTCATCGAACACAACCTGGACGTGATCAAGACCGCCGACTGGGTCGTCGATCTCGGACCGGAAGGCGGGGACGGCGGCGGGCGCATCGTCTCCGTCGGCACGCCCGAGGAAGTCGCGGCCGATCCGTCCTCGATCACCGGCCGCTATCTGCGGGCCGCGCTCGCGGTCCAGCCGGCGGCGCGGCCGGCGGCGGCGCGCAAGCGGCGCGAAATGCCGGCCTGAACGCACCCGAGGCTCGACCATGGACGTTTATTTGATCCGCCATACCCGGCCCGCGCTGGGCCCCGAAATCTGCTACGGCAGCCTCGATGTCGCGCCGTCACCGGATTTCGAAACCGATGCGACACATCTGGCCGCGACGCTGCCGCGCGCCGTGCCGATCATGACGACCGGGGCCCGCCGCTGCCGGCTCCTCGCCGACCATGTCGCCGCCCGTCTGGGCTCCCGCCTGATCGTCGATGAGCGCATGCGTGAACTGGACTTCGGTCAATGGGAGGGTGTGGCGTGGCGCGACATACCGCGCGCGCAGACCGACGCTTGGACACGGGACTTCTGGAATGGGTCGGCGCCCGGCGGCGAACCGTACTCGGCGATGCACGCCCGCGTCGGCGCCGCCTGGGAAGTGATGCTCGCCGGATCCCACGATGCGCTGGCGCTGATCGGCCACGCCGGGCCGCTGCGCGCGTTGATCACGATCGCGCTGGAACTGCCGGCCGAGGCGTTCGTCCGCTTTCATATCGACTACGGCGGAATCACGAAGATTTCCGATTCGACGGGTGGATGGCGGCTGGAATACTCGAACCGCCCCGCGGTGGCGGCGTCGTGAGGAGGCTCGTCGCGGCTGCGATCGCCGGGGCGGCGCTGCCGGTTCTCACACGCCTGAATCCCGAGACCGCGCATTCCATGGGCCTCGCCGGCCTGCGGCTCCTGCGGCCGCTGTGGCCGCCGCCGCGGCCTCACGCATCCCTCGCGGTCCGCTGCGCGGGCTTGGACTTCTCGCACCCCGTGGGACTTGCCGCCGGATTCGACAAGAACGGCGATTATCTGGATGCGCTCGGAGCGGTCGGTTTCAGCCATATCGAATTGGGAACGGTGACGCCGCGGCCGCAGCCGGGGAACCCGCGGCCACGCATGTTCCGGCTGCGCGAGGCAGGCGCGCTGGTCAATCGCATGGGCTTCAACAACAAGGGAGCCGACCACCTGGCCGCCCGACTGGCCGCGAGCGGCTATCGCGGCATTCGCGGCGTCAGCATCGGCAAGAATTTCGACACGCCGCTCGCGAATGCGGGCGCCGATTATCTCGCCTGCCTGCGACGCCTGTATGAGTTCGCCGATTACTTCGCCGTCAACGTGTCCTCGCCGAATACGGCCGGTCTGCGCGAACTGCAGGACCGCGAGGGCCTCGCGCGCATCGTCGAACCGCTGGTCGAGGAGCGGCTCGTGTTGGCGCGCCGCTTCGGCAAACAGGTGCCGATCTTCGTGAAGATCGCCCCGGACCTCGAACCGGACCAGATCGACGCGCTTGCGACGCAGCTGCCCGCCCTGTCGGTCGACGGCGTGATCGCCACCAACACCTCGAACCGGCTCGAGGAATTCGCGTCGGCGCTCCCCCCGGGCGCCGCCGGCGGACTCAGCGGGCGGCCGCTGCACGCGCGCTCGGTCGCGGTGATCCGGCACCTGCGCGGGATTCTGGGCGCCTCGTTTCCGATCATCGGCGTCGGCGGAATCCTGAGCGCCGACGATGCGCTGCAGACGCTCGCCGCGGGCGCCGATCTGATCCAGATCTATACCGGGTTCGCGTACCGCGGCCATTTCTTGCTGGACGAGATTCTCGGCCGTCTTGCCGGGCCGCGCGGCGCGGCGTGACGCGTCATTGCGGGGCGTCGACCTGGTAGCCCTGGGCGCGCAGTTCATCCAGCAGCCCGCCGGGCCGCAACAACAGATCCATGTTGACGACAGCCAGCGTGCGGCCGCCGGCGCGCAGCTGCGCATCCAGGCGCGCGAGCCAAGCGTACTGGATGCGTCGAAGCAGGGCAGCCGGACCGCCGCCGCCCTCGATGGCCGACCGGCACTCGCCGACTTCCGCGGGTTCCGGCAGCGCCTGGATGCGCGCGATGTCCCCGACCGCCCAGGCGTCCGCCCGCGCGACCAGGCGCGGCAAACCGCTCTCCACCGTCGCCAATATCGCGGCGACGCATTTCTGCTCCGTGGCGACCGGCACGGTGCGCAGCGCATCCAGCGCATCGCCGATGCCCGCGGCCCGGAACTCCTCTACCCGCACGTCGCGGCCGCGGGCGAGCTTGCGCACGATCATGCCGACCTCGAGCCGGGTCGACAGGCCGACGCTGCGCAGCGCGGCCTCCTGCAGCATTCCCGCCGCGATGATCGGCCGATAGCGCTCCCATTTGTCGTTGTTATGCGTGAATTTCGCCCGATCCGCCGCGAACCGCGCATACAGCGCGGGCGGCAGGACGTCGCGCAGCCGGCGGCCCGCCGGCACCATCACCAGGTCCCGCTGGGTGACCAGCAGCCACAGGATGCGCAATATCCCGACATTGAGCGGCTTGCCGATCAGCACCGTGTCCGTCGCGCCGAGCAGCCGCTCGATGCGCCGGGAGCGCCAGGTCATGTCCTTCGGCAGCGGCGCGACCGTGCCGAGGATCCACAGCTGCGCGGCGCCCCGATGCACGCGCCACAGACCGGGCCCGGCCCGCACGCCGGTGATGACGACATCCGGCATGGCGTCGGCCGCGCGCGCCGGCCCGGCGGCGACCGACAGGAAGACGAACGCGCTCAACGCGATCCGCGCCAGGCCCGGACCGCGTACCGGAATGTTAAGGTACGCACTCAAGCCCATCTGCGATGACCCGGGATTCCGCCATGCACAATCTGAAAAAACGCCCCGTCCGCCGTGCCGTCAGCCGCGCGAGCGCCGAAGCGGCGGTTCGAACCCTGCTCCAGTGGGCCGGCGAGGATCCCCGGCGGGAGGGCCTGCAGGACACGCCAAAGCGGGTCGTCAACGCCTACGCCGACTGGTTTTCCGGATACGGGACCGATCCGGGCGAGTATCTGCGGCGCACGTTCGAGGAGGTTGAAGGCTACGACGAGATGGTCGTTCTGCGCGACATTTCGTTCGAATCCTATTGCGAACACCACATGGCTCCGATCATCGGACGCGCGCACATCGGCTACCTGCCCACCGCCCGCGTCGTCGGAATCAGCAAGCTCGCGCGCGTGGTCGACGGCTACTCGCGCCGTTTCCAGGTCCAGGAGAAGCTGACAGCGCAAATCGCGACCTGCATCAACGAGGTCCTCAAGCCGCGCGGCGTCGGCGTTGTCATCGACGCGGTTCATCAATGCATGACGACGCGCGGCGTGCACAAGCGCGGCGTTTCGATGGTGACCAGCAGCATGCAGGGCGCCTTCCGCAAGGACGCGAGCACGCGCGCGGAATTCCTCCGTTTCATCGACATCGCGGGCAAGGGCGGCGGCTGAGTCTCAGCCCTTGTTGCGCGGCGCGGCGGGCTGCGCCGGCATCAGCTCGACCGAGAACGAGTAGCTGTGCCGCTCGCCGGGCGCGAGCGCGCCGACGCCGACGACCTGCCGGGCGATCTTCTCCCCGAGCTGGTTCGCGATCGACACCACGACGCAATACTCGCAGCCATCGGCCGTATCGGGGTTCGCGATGGTGCCCTCGACGCGCATGGCGGCGACACCGGCGGGGCGCTGCTCCGTGGCGGCGACGTTGAACCTCAGATGATGCTGACAGCCGGGGCAGATGCTGGCGCTCGCCAGCACCGTCGCCTTGCAATGGGGGCAGACGCGGGTCGCGCCCAACGGCCCCTGACGGGCGGCACTCATCGCTAGACGCCGTCACCTTTGCGACCGATGTCGCCCTTGCCGGCCTTGTCGTCGTCCCAGCCGAACTCGACGTGGCCCCGCATGCGTGAGCCGGCCGCGACCGTGATCGATCCGGCCTTGACGTCGCCGACGATGACGCCTCCTTCGAGCACATCGACGCGTTTCGCCGATTCGATGTTACCCTGCAGTTCGCCGCCGACGACGACGACCGCCGCGAGCACCTGCCCGGTGAGGTGGGCGCCGGTTTCGATGTTGAAATTTCCGTCGATGCGCACGTCGCCCTTGAAGCGTCCGGCCATCCGCACGTTGCCCGCGCCCTCGATCTTGCCCTCGATCGTCAGGTTCGCCGCAATGACCGATTCGCCTCCCTCGACCGCAGGACGCGCCCTGCGCGGCGCGGGGATCGAACCGGTCTCGGCGAGGGGCCGGTCAGCGGGCATGGCACCGGTCGGGGAAGGATTGCCGGGAAGACCGGTCGTCGTCGTTTCTTTCCAAAGCGCCATATTTCGTCTCCGTCGACTGGGGTTGGGGGGGCGATTGCCCTTGGGCAATCCTGTACGGTACCGCCGCGCGCGCGGGCGCTCACGCTGTCTTTTATTGGAGACGGTCGGGTCTGCGGCGTCCCGGGTACCAATTCCAGCGTCCCGCGAGGCTCATGAACGCGGGAACCACGAAGCCTCGGATCAGGGTCGCATCGACGAGTACCGCAACGCACAAGCCCACACCGATCATCTTGAGCGCCGGCAGATCGGCCCCCGCGAACGCGCCGAAGACCACCGCCATGATGAGTCCCGCGCCGGTGATCACCGGCGCCACGCCCGCCAGTCCGTCGATGGTCGCCCGGTCATTGTCGCCGTGCACCCGATATTCGCGCTGGATGCGGAACAACAAAAACAACTCATAGTCCATCGACAGGCCGAAACTCAGGCAGAAGATCATCATCGGCACCTCGAGCGCTATGGCGCCGAACGGCCGCTCCAGACCGACGATTCCATCGAACCAGCCGAACTGAAAGACCGCGACGACGGCGCCGTAGCCCGCGCCGATCGCGAGCAGATTGGCGGCCACCGCCTTGATCGGCAACAGGTAGGATCGAAATGCCGCGAACAGCAGCAAGAGCGTGGCGGCGATGACGAAGCCGAACACCCTCGGAAAACTGCGCCACATGTAGTCGCTGAAATCGTTGTAGTAGACCGGGGCGCCTCCGACCTCCGCGGTGAACGGCCCGGCCGGCGCGACGCCGCGCAATTCGCGTGCGAACGCCTGCACCTGCGGCAGCGTCAACGCGGCCGCCGGCGTCAGCGCGAACAAGCCGGCCCGCCCGTCGCGGCTCAGATAGAGCCGGCCGGCCGCGGATCCGGACAGGCTCAACGGGGACACCAGCGACACGGTGCGCGGGTCCTGCGTCAGACGCCGGGAGAACGCGTCGAGCGCGGCCAGATGGGGCGCGGCGAGCAGCGGCTGCCCGTCGGTGGTCCGCACCAAGATGCGCAGGTCCAGTCCGGAATCGTGGGGCCGCATCCGCTGCAGCATTTCCATGCCGACTCGCGCCTCCATGCCCTTCGGAAGGAACCAGGGTTCATTGGAGAAGCCGCTGCGGGCGCCGACCAGAGGCAGGGACATCGCGAGCACGAGGCCGCCCGCGAGCGCGAGGCACAGGGCCGGCCGGCGCACCGTCCAGGCCGCCAGGCGTCGCCAGAAGCTGGAGCGATCGGCGCGTTGCAGCGTCGCGATGCCGATCGGCCAGCGCTCGACGTTCCGACCGATGAGCGCGAGGCAGGCCGGCAGGAACGTCAACGCCGCGAGCACCGCGACGATCACCACGAGCGCACCGCCGATGCCGACGCTGCGGGTCTCCAGAATGGGGCTGAACAACAGGCCGAGCATGCCGATGGCCACCGTGCAGCCGGACCAACAGATGGTCAGGCCCGCCTCGGCGACGGTGTGCGCGACCGCGGTGGCGACATCCTCGCGCCGCAGCGACTCGCGAAAGTCCTTGACCATCAGCAGGGAGTAATCGATGCCGACGGCGAGTCCGATCATCGTCACCACGTTGCCGAGCAGATTCGACACCGGCATCAACCGGGCCAGCACGAATGCGGCGCCGAACGCGACCATGGTCGACGCCAGCCCCATCATAAACGGCAGGGACGCGGCGACGACCGTGCCGAAGGCGAGCAACAGGATCACTAGCGTGAGGGGCAGGGCGCGCTTCTCCGCCCGGTCACCGCCCAGGGCGCTGCTCGTGTTGATGTCGTAGTCGACGGCCGGTCCGCCGGTGACCGCGATGCGCGCGGACGGATCCAGCCTCGACAGCGCGCGCCGCAGTGGCTGCAGCGCGTCGCGGACCTCGGCGACCGCGCGGTGCTGCCCGGCCTCGTCCTTGGCCGTGATGCCGACGACCAGGGCCGTCATGTGCACGTCGGCCGCGTGCGGACCTGGTTCGGCCGCGGCACCGTGGGTGTCGATGCCGCCGACCTCCGGCAGCGCGGCGAGCGCGCGCACGACCCGCCCCTGCCACGCGATGAACGCACCCTGATCGACGGAGATGCGGCGGGTCGCGATCACGACGAACAGCGGATCGAGATATGGATTGCGGAACTCACGGTGCAACGCGTCGTCCACTTCCTTGGATGCGCTGCCCGACAGGCTCGCCGCACCGCCGATCGCGGCGTCCGGAAACACCCAGGCTCCCCAGGAACCGAGCGCGATGGCGACCGCCCAGAGCGCGACGACGAGCCGGGGATGCCGGGCGACCGACCGGCCTAGGCCGAGGAACAGGGAAGCATCGCGCATGCTAGAAAGGGTAGTTGATGCCGGTGAAGACGGCGGCGCCCTCGCTGCCGTAGCCGAAGTCGACATAACCAACGACGAACGGTCGCGCGATTCCGCGGAAACCCAGGCCGACGACCCGGTGCAGGTGCGCGATCGGCGACGTACGGGAGTGAGCGAACACGTCGCCGACATCGATGAACGGCGTCAATTCGACCTCGATATGCGTGGACATCGCGTCGAGAGAGAGCACGCGCCGGCGATACTCGATGCTCGAGGAAAACGAATTGCGTCCGTAGAAGCGACCTTCGCCGAAACCGCGCAGGGGCTGCGCCTCGCCGAGCACGCTGCGGTCGCCGCCGATGCTCGACAGGCTCCAAAACGGCACGTTCGTCTCGCCCGGCATGTAGCGCAGCGCGACATGCGCCGCGATGACGGCGTCCGCTCCGACGGTCCAGTAATGGCGGCCGTCCACGCCGGTGACGCTATACAGCGAGTCGTTGGAAAATCCCCGGCTCGAGGCCACGCCGCCGAAAATCACGTACTCGCCACCCTTGGTCGGCACCGTCGTGTCGTTGCGGGTGTCATAGGTGATCTGCATCCGGCTCAGGACTTCATGATTCACGCCGATGCCGAGCAGACCCTTGAACCGGGTCTGGATCGAGGCGAACCGCGCGAGGGACCCCGGCTGGATCGCGACCTCCCGGACCCTCAGGGTGTACGAGACCTGCCACGCGTGCGACAGATTCCAGCCGAGCGTCGTCTGCACGTACTTCTGCTGGTCGGTGTAATTGGTTTCGTTGAAAATGCGCGAGTTGTTGCCGATGCCATAGAAGCGCGGCGTGCCGCTTCGATCGTAGACGGCGCTCGCATTGAACGACCAGGCGGAATCGCGCAGGCGCCCGGTCTCGTATTCGAAGTCGAATTCGCTCTCCACCCGCTGCTTCGCGCCCGCGACCAGCGACCACTGCGTATCGTCCGAAGGGTAGGAAAAGATCCGACCGCGCGCGCCCCAGCCGAAGTTCGGGTTGTGGATGATGTCGGGCGCGATGATCTTGCGGATTTGCGCCTTGTCGTCGGTCACCAGCCACGTGGGAATCAGACCGAGCGTGGTGCCGCTGTTCGGATCGACGTCGATTTCCGGCACCGGGATGAACGGCGCGGTCGCCGGGTCCAGCCAGCGCGCCAGACCGCTGAGCGGCGATGCGGACGCCGTTCCGGCGAGCGAACATCCCGCGGCTCCGAGCGCCAGCATCCGCAGCCGCCAGTGCGCGGGTCTGATCAATCGAGTTACTCCACAAAATCCGGGCTGCGAGCTTAGCAACTTTCCGCGGCAAATCGAACGAAATCAGCCTGCCGCAGGCCGCGGCGTGCCCGTATAATGCGGTCCTCCGGGGAGGGTCAACGGTGTTCCAAAGTCTGAATCGCCTGAACGAGGATGCGATCCTCGGGGTCATGGCGCGATATCGGGCCGACCCGTCGCCGCTGAAGGTCGATCTCGGCGTCGGCGTCTTTCGGGATGCCAATGGCGACACGCCGGTCCTCGATTGCGTCCGGCGCGCCGAACGCTCGGTGCTCGCCGCGCAAACCTCGAAGAGCTACGTCGCGCCCGCCGGGCGCGCGGAGTTCAATGAACTGGTGGCCGCCCTCGTTCTCGGGCCTTCGCACCCCGCCCTGATTGACCGGCGCACGGTCACCGTTCAGGCACCCGGCGGCTGCGGCGCGCTCCGGGTCGGCGCCGAACTGATCCGCAAGGCGTCGCGCACGGCTTCGGTACATGTCAGTGATCCGACCTGGGCGAACCACGTTCCGCTGCTCGGCAGTTCAGGATTCGAGCTGCGGCGTTACCCGTATTATGACGCGGGCGCGCATCGCCTGACGTTCGACGCGATGATCGACCATCTGGAGCGCGCGCCCGCGGGCGATGTCGTGCTGATTCACGCGTGCTGCCACAACCCGACCGGCGCCGATCTGGACGGGGCGCAGTGGGACGCCGTGCTCGAGGTCCTGCGGCGGCGCGGTTTGGTGCCGTTCCTGGACCTTGCCTATCAGGGATTCGGCGGGGACCTGGAGGCGGATGCGGCGGCCGTGCGGCTCGTCGCAGGCGGCGTGCCGGAGTGCCTGATCGCGGTTTCGTTCTCGAAAAATCTCGGCCTGTACCGTGAACGCGTCGGCGCGCTGCTGGCGGTCTGTGAAAACGAAGACCGGGCGGCGGCGGTGAAGAGCCACGTGCTGCAGATTGCGCGCAGCATCTACTCGATGCCGCCCGATCATGGCGCCGCGATCGCCGCGGCCATTTTGGCCGACGCCGATCTGCGCCGGTCCTGGACCCTCGAGTTGTCGGCGATGCGCGATCGCATACGGGAGATGCGCGCGCTATTGGCGCGGCACTTGCGCGAGATGCGCGGAGACGACGCCTTCGGATTCCTGGAGCGCCAGCGGGGGATGTTTTCGCTGCTGGGCGCCCCGCCCGACATCGTGGAACGGCTGCGCGTCGAGCATCATGTTTACATGACCGCCGACAGCCGCATGAACCTGGCGGGCGTCCTCCCGGGCAACGCGGCCTATCTCGCCGGCGCGCTTTGCCGGGTCATGAACTGAGGCGCGGCGCTGGTCCGGTTCAGCCGCCGAGCGCGCTGCGCAGCGCCGCCACTTCGACGGCCGTGTCCTGCATGATGGCCGTCATCTTTTCGTGGTCGAGACCGAGCCGCATGATCGAGGCGCGGCCCGCCGAGGCGACCTGCAGACCCTCGGGGTCGGTCGCGAACGAGGCCATCAGGTTGGCGGCCGCGATCACGTCGCCGAGATCCGCCGCCTCCGACCCTTCCCGGTCGAGGTCGGTCTGGTTGCCGACGGCCGCCGCCATTTCCTCGGCGAACTCCCAGTTCTCGAGGATTGCGCGCCCGATCTGGGCATGCCATTCGTCGATGATCTGATTGACCGTGGTGGCGCTGTCGAAGAGTTCCGGATGTCCCGCGACGCGGGTCAGCACGTAGAGCTTGCCGATGCCATGCATCATGCCGGTCAGCATCGCCTCGTCGGCATTGAGGCGCGTGCACTTGCGCGCGAGCACGAAGGCGACCGCGGCGACCAGCGTGCTGCGCTCCCATACCTCGTCCAGATAGGGCCTCACGCCGGCGAGTTTGTTGTTGTTGCGGATCTGGGCCATCGCGAAGGACATCGACGCGCTGCGGACCATGTTGTAGCCCATGCGATTGATCGCCGTGCGCAGGTCCGTGATCTGGCGCCCGAGCGTGTTCAACGACGCCGAATTCGCGATCCGCAGCAATCGGGCGGCGAGCGCGGGCTCCGATCCGACGACCCGCACGACCTTTTCGAGGTTCGAATTCTCGTCCGCCAGGACCCGCCGCACGCGGATCGCGACTTCCGGAAAGGACGGCAGGTCGACGCGGCCGGCGGACAATTCGGTCGCGAGGGAACGGACGAATTCGAACGCGATTTCCGTCGCCGAATTGGGCTGGGTATTTATTGATGCCACCTTGTTGATTCTCGTGCCCGCGTCAACCCGATGAGTTCGACCGCAACACAAAATACTTGAGGCCCTCGTTGCGCGGATCGTGATTGCCGCCGCAGATTCACCCGCCGGCGGGAACGGAGTTCAGGCGGGCGGCCTGGACCGGCTGCGAAATCGCTGCCGGATTTCCCCGTCGCCGGACCGTTCGACGTACGCGGCACCGCAATAGCCGGCGATGACGTTGCGCCAGAAACGCACCGATCCGGGGTTGCGCAAATACTCGACGACTTCCCATTCGCCCGCGAAGCGGTCGAAGGCGAGTTGCGCTGCGTGGCGGCCGTATCCATTGCGGCGGTGCTGTTTACGGACGAAGAATTCGGCCATCCGGTGGTCCGGGGGTGGTTCGCCTCCGACCGGAATCTGCGGCCGCACGACCAACGCGAATCCCACCGGTACGGCGCCGTGGGCGATCACCAAGGGATGCGCATGTTCGCTCGCGAACCAACTCGCGAAAATGCCGTCCTTTTGCGGATTTTCGGCACCGATGATCGAGAAGAATCCCGTGTTCAGGTCGGACAGGGAATCGAGGTACTCGCCGTAGACGTCCTGTATCCACTGCCGGTCGGCCTTGGAGTATTTGCAATCGCGTATGCTGATCGACACGGCACCACCCGCATCCATTGGACGGCCCACAAAACACAAAGGTCCGGACGACCCGCCATGTGGCGGCCCGCCCGGACCTTACGCGATCAAAAGCTTCGCGTATTACGGCGCGGCGGAAGCCGGAGCCGCCGACGCAGTCGCATCCGCCGCCGTGCTGGCGGCAGCGCTCGCAGCGGAGGCATCGCTCGCCGCCGGAGTGGACGTCGCATCCGAGGCGGCAGGGGCCGGGGCCGTCGCCGTCGTGTCGGCCGGAGCCGGGGCTTCGGCCTTCTTGCCGCAGGCGCTCAAAATGACGGCGGCGGCGATCGCGCTGAGAACGAGTTTGGTCTTCATCTATCGATACCCCAAAATGATATTTAGTGATTGAATGAACGTAGGCAGACTGGCTAGTCTTGGACCTTCCCCAAGATTTCGACCTGAAGTTTAGAGTGTTTCCGGATACTTTCCTATCACTTTCCGCTGGCACTCAAGTACTTGAACGCAGCGGAATCGCATCGGGGTTAAGCCTTGCGGCCTGATTGAGCCTCGACCAGAAGTCCGGAGGGGCAGTTAAAGTATTCTTAATGCGAGTCATTCCTTTTGGCGCGGGAGCGGACGTGAACGACGACGGTCTGGATGGTCTATACGACGCGCATTTGCGGACGGTGATGCGCCGCGCGGATCTGGCGCTCGCCGCGACGGGTTTCGACGCCCTGGCGATATATGCCGGCGAGCCGCCGATGCAGTTTCTCGACGACCAGGCCTATCCGTTCAAGGTGAACCCGCATTTCAAGGCCTGGGTGCCCGTGACCGACACGCCGGGTTGCGTCCTCGTGTACGCGCCCGGCAGCCCACCCCGACTCCTGTTCCCCCGGAGCGATGACTACTGGCATCGGCCGGCGCCGCTGCCCCGCGACGGCTGGGCGGAGCGGATCGAGGTGATCCCGCTCGCGCCGACGGACACCGCGGCACGGCTTTGGCGGGACCTTGGGCGGACGGCCATCATCGCGCCGCCGGATGTGGCGGCGACCGGCGAGTTGAATCCCGCCGCCCTCCTGACGCGCCTGCACTTCGACCGCGCGGTAAAGACCGAATACGAGGTCGAGTGTATGCGTCGTGCCAGTCGTCTGGCGGTCTGCGGCCATACGGTCGCCGCGGAGGCGTTTCGGGAGGGCGTGTCCGAATATGCCGCCGCGGAGCGCTACCTCGCCGCCTGTGGGCAGCGCGAGGAGGAAATGCCCTACAACAACATCGTCGCCTACAACGAACATGCCGCGACGCTGCACTATCAGCACCTCGACCGGACCCCGCCGCCGACGCGGCGCTCCTTGTTGATCGACGCCGGTGCCGCGTTCCGCGGCTATGCCGCGGACATCACCCGCAGCCACGCGGCGGGCCCGGGTTCATATGCCGATCTGATCGATGCGCTCGATCGCGCGCAACGCAGCCTTTGTGCGGAAATCGTCGCCGGACGGGACTATCGGGACGTCCACCTGCTCGCCCACCGCCTCGTCGGCGATGTGCTGCACGAGGCGGGCATCATCCGGTTGGCGGGTGCAGCGGCGCTCGAGCTCGGAATCACCGGCGTATTCTTTCCCCATGGGATCGGCCATCTCCTGGGGCTGCAGGTGCACGACGCGGGCGGCCTGCTGGCCGATGGCGGGGGACGGGAGCATGCACGGCCGGAAGGGCATCCATTCCTGCGGCTGACGCGATCTCTGGCGCCCGGCATGGTGGTGACCGTGGAGCCCGGGATCTACTTCATCGACTCGCTGCTGAAGGCGGCGGGAGCGGACTCCCGGGCGTCTTACATCGACTGGGAGCGCGTCGCGACGCTGCGTCCGTACGGAGGAATCCGCATCGAGGACGACGTCGTGACGACGACGTCGGCGCCCGAAAACCTCACGCGCGACGCCTTCGCGCATCGCGAGGGCCGGGTCGCGCCGGCGTCAGGCGGCGCGACCGAACCGGGTCAGCGCTGAGCCTTCAGCGCGTCGCGAATTTCCTCGAGCAGCACTTCCTGGCGGCTTGGGGCAACCGGAGCCGCGGGAGCCGCGGGAGCTGGCTTCTTCAGCTTGTTGATGCCGCGCAGCGCCAGGAACAGCACGAACGCGATGATCAAGAAATCGAAAATGGACTGCAGGAACACCCCGTACTTCACCAGCACCGGCACGCCCTTCGGGTCGGCGCCGAGGTTCGTCGCCAGGTCGCTGAAATTCACGCCGCCGACCAGCTTGCCGATCACCGGAGTGATCACGTCGCCGACCAGGGATGACACGATTTTTCCGAACGCCGCGCCGACGACGACACCGACCGCCATGTCGACGACGTTGCCCTTCATCGCAAATTCTTTGAATTCGCTGGTGATGCTCACGGTTCATCCATCCTTAGTTTGTTGTGGTTATCCAGTCTACCGGCGGGCGTGTCCGCGCTTGCGCGTCAAGCCGCGGCGGCCTTTGCCTTGCGTCGTTTCGGCTTGGCGGCCGCTGCCGCGTCGCCTTCGGCCTTCGCCGCCGGCGCGACGAGCGCCTCGACGAATTGCATCAGGGCCATGTCGGCGGAGTCTCCCGGACGCGGTTCCATTTTCAGGATACGCGTGTAGCCGCCGGCCCGGGTCTTGAACCGCGGCCCGATGTCGCTGAAGAGCTTCTCGACGACCGCCACGTCCCGCAGGCGGGCCAGCGCGAGCCGGCGCTTCGCCTGGGAATCCACCTTGGCCAGCGTGATCAGCGGCTCAACGACGCGCCGCAGTTCCTTCGCCTTCGGCACCGTGGTGCGGATGGTCTCGTGACGCAGCAGGGAGGCGGCCATGTTTCGCAGCATGGCGTGCCTGTGGGATGAATTTCGCGATAACTGACGACCGCTGTTTCTATGACGCATGGTGTTCCGACCCTAGATTCGCAATTCAGATGCCGTCGCGCTCGTCGTCCCGTTTGAGTCCGGGCGGCGGCCAGTTGTCGATTCGCATTCCGAGAGTCAGTCCATGGCTCTCGAGCACTTCCTTGATCTCGGTCAGGGACTTCTTTCCGAGGTTCGGAGTGCGCAGCAACTCCACCTCGGTCCGTTGGACCAGATCACCGATGTAATGGATGTTCTCCGCCTTGAGGCAGTTCGCGCTGCGCACCGTGAGCTCGAGCTCGTCGACCGGCCGCAACAGGATGGGGTCGAACTGGGTCTCGGTCGCCTTGGTGGTCGCCTCGTCCTGGCCTTGCAGGTCGACGAACACGGACAGCTGGTCCTTGAGGATGCCGCCGGCGCGCCGGATGGCCTCTTCCGGATCGATCGTGCCGTTGGTCTCGATGTCCAGGATCAGCTTGTCGAGGTCGGTGCGCTGTTCGACGCGGGCGCTCTCGACGTTGTAGGTGACCTTGCGCACCGGGCTGAACGACGCATCGAGCTGCAGCCGGCCGATCGCGCGGGTCTGTTCCTCGAAGGCGAGCCGTTGCGCCGCCGGACGGTACCCGCGCCCGCGCTCGACCTTCAGGGACATCGACAGCTCACCGGCCTTGGTCAGGTTCGCGATGACCAGTTCGGGATTGAGGATCTCGATGTCGTGATCCGTCGAAATGTCGCCCGCCTTGACCGGACCGGGCCCCTTCTTGTGGAGTCTGATCTCGGCCGAATCCCGGGAATGCATGCGGATCGCGACCGCCTTGAGGTTCAACAGGATGTCGACGACGTCCTCCTGAACACCCTCGATCGCCGTGTACTCGTGCAGCACGCCCTCGATCTCGACTTCGGTTATCGCCGCACCCGGCAACGAGGACAACAGCACCCGGCGCAGAGCGTTGCCGAGCGTGTGGCCGAAGCCACGCTCGAACGGCTCTATGACGATGCGAGCGTGCCGCATCGACACAGGCTGCACCTTGACGACACGGGGCTTCAGAAATTCATTGATCGATCCCTGCATGGATATCACCTAAGTTGGCTGCGCGCCGACCCACTCGCCGAGTCCGCGCCGTTGGGTGTTACTTGGAGTACAACTCGACGACCAGGCTCTCATTGATGTCCGGCAGGATTTCCTGTCGATCCGGCACGGACTTGAGAACACCCGACATCTTTTTGTCGTCAACCTCGACCCAGTCGGGAAAGCCGACCTGGGTGGCGACCGCCAAGGCCGCCTGCACGCGGGTCTGTTTCTTGGCCCTCTCGCGCAAATTGATCACGTCGCCCGCCTTGCACTGGTAGGAGGCGATGTTCACGAGCTTGTCGTTGACCGAGATGGCCTTGTGGCTGACCAACTGGCGCGCCTCGGCGCGGGTCGATGCGAAGCCCATGCGGTAGACCACATTGTCCAGGCGGCACTCGAGAAACTGCAGCAGGGTCTCACCCGTCGCGCCCGGGCGTCCGGCCGCCTTCTGGTAATAGTTGCGAAACTGCCGTTCGAGCACGCCGTACATGCGGCGCAGCTTCTGCTTCTCGCGCAGCTGCAGCCCGTATTCCGACAAGCGCTGCTTGCGCTCGCTCTTCACGCCGCCCGGCGGCACCTCGAGCTTGCACTTCGACTCCAGCGGTTTGGAACCGCTCTTCAGGAACAGGTCTGTTCCCTCTCGCCGCGACAGCTTGCATTTCGGACCGGTGTATTTTGCCATTACAAACCCTCGGGTTCAGACCCGACGCTTCTTCGGCGGCCTGCAGCCGTTGTGGGGAATCGGCGTCACGTCTTCTATGTTCGTGATTTTCAAACCGCAGCCGTTCAAGGCACGAACCGCGGACTCGCGGCCGGGGCCCGGGCCCATGACGCGGACTTCGACGTTCTTCACGCCGTGTTCCTGGGCCGCGGTGCCGGCCCGTTCGGCCGCAACCTGGGCCGCGAACGGCGTCGATTTGCGCGAACCGCGGAAGCCACAGCCGCCGGAGGTCGCCCAGGAAAGCGTGTTTCCCTGTCGGTCCGTGATCGTGATGATCGTGTTGTTGAACGATGCATGCACGTGCGCGATCGCATCGAGCACGTTCTTGCGCACTTTCTTGCGCGCCGGTTTCGCGCCGCCCTGCGCCGCATTTTGCTTTTGATCAGCCATGATATTTCTCGGACGCCTTTAAACTTTGCCCGGAGGAGCGTTCATCTTCACCGCCTGCTTGCGCGGTCCCTTGCGGGTTCTCGCATTCGTCCGGGTGCGCTGGCCGCGCATCGGCAGGCCCTTGCGATGGCGGATGCCGCGATAACAGCCAAGGTCCATGAGCCGCTTGATGTTCATCGACACTTCGCGGCGCAGATCGCCCTCGACCGCGAATTTCGCGACCTGGGAGCGCAACGAGGCGACTTCGGCGTCGGTCAGATCCTTGACCTTGACGCTTTGCTTGACCCCTGCGGCATCGCAAATCAGTTCCGCGCGGCTCCTGCCAACGCCGAATATGTGGGTCAGACCGATGACAATGTGCTTGTTCATCGGGATGTTGATGCCGGCGATACGCGCCATCTATTTCTCCGATATGCGCACGGGAAAAAAGTGCGCAAGTGTATTAGAAAACGTGGTCAAGATCAACTTTCGATGCCCTTAGGATGCGGCCATCAGCCCTGACGCTGCTTGTGCCGTTGGTCGCTGCAAATCACATAGACGATGCGGCGTCGCCGCACGATCTTGCAGTTCTTGCAGATCTTCTTTACCGATGGACGTACTTTCATTTCTTGCTCCCGATGCCCCGCAGGCTGGCCTTCTTCATCAGTCCCTCATACTGGTGGGACATCATGTGCGAATAGGCCTGCGCGACGAAATCCATGACTCCGACGACGATGATCAGAAGCGAGGTGCCCCCGAACTGGAACGGAATGGCGGGGTTCGCCATCCGGATGAGTTCCGGCAGCAGACACACCGCCATGATGTAGAGCCCGCCCCACAGGGTCAGGCGCGTGAGCACCTTGTCCAGGTAGTCGCCGGTCTGCTGGCCCGGCCGGATTCCCGGAATGAAGGCGCCCGCCTTCTTGAGGTTGTCCGCGGTGTCGCGCGCGTCATACACCAAGGCGACGTAAAAGAAGGAGAACCCGATGATCAGAACCGCGAACAACAGCACGTGCAGCGGTTGTCCGTAACCCAGGATCGCCGCGACCCGCTGCAATATCCGCTGAACAGCGTTTGGATTGGGGCTGTTCCCGAAGAACTGCGCGATGGTCGCCGGAAACACCAGCAGGCTCGACGCGAAAATCGGCGGAATCACGCCGGCCATGTTGAGCTTGAACGGAAGGTGCGTGCTCTGACCCTGCATCATGCGCCGCCCCACCTGGCGCTTCGCGTAATTGACCTGGATCTTGCGCTGCGCCTGCTCGACGTAAACGCAAAACAGCGTCACCAACACGACGACCACGAGGATCAGCAGCACGATCAGGGGGTTCATCTCGCCCGAACGCACCATGTCGAGGGTGCTGCCGATCGCGCGCGGCAGACCGGCGACGATGCCGGCCACGATGATCATCGTGATGCCGTTGCCGACTCCGCGCTCCGTCATCTGCTCGCCGAGCCACATGACGAACAGCGTTCCGGTCGTGATGGACACGGTCGCGATGAACAGGAACTGCGGCCCCGGATTCGGCACCAGGTGATTGCCCGAATTCTGGATCGCGAGCGCGGCGCCGAAGCCCTGGAACGCGGCGAGACCGACGGTGCCGTAGCGCGTGTACTGCGTGAGCTTGCGCCGGCCGGACTCTCCGTCCTTGCGGATCTGCGCCCACGGCGGATAGACCATCGAGGCCATTTGCACGATGATCGACGCCGTGATGTAGGGCATCACGTTCAGCGCAAAAATGCTGAAGCGCTGCAGCGCCCCGCCGGAGAACATGTTGAAGACGCCGAGCAGCGTGCCCTGTTGCGTCGAGAAGAACTGCGCGAACTTCGCCGCGTCGATGCCGGGAACGGGGATGAACGTGCCGATGCGGTAAACGACGAGCGCGCCCAACAGGAACAGGAGACGCTTTCGCATTTCCGCGAAGCGTGTCATGTCCCCCAGTTGGGCGACGGCGTTTGTGCTTGAAGTCGACACGATTCCTAGATCCCCTATTCTTCGAAGCGGCCGCCGGCCGCCTCGATCGCGGCCTTCGCGCCCTTGGTCGCGAGCACGGAGGCACCCTTGATCGTGAACGCGCGGCTGACCGAGCCAGACAGGATGATCTTGACCCGTTCGGTCTGCGCGGCAATCAGGTTCGCGTCGATTAGCCCTTCCCGGGTGACGACCGAGTCCTTGACGCGCATCAGGTCGCTCAAAGTCAGTTCCGCCCTGGACGCCTTCATCGCCGAGCGGAAGCCCGTCTTCGGCAGGCGCCGCTGCAAGGGCATCTGGCCGCCCTCGAATCCGGTCTTGTGGTAGCCACCCTTGCGCGCCCGCTGACCTTTGACACCGCGACCGCAGGTCTTGCCCTGGCCGGCGGATGCACCGCGCCCGACCCGCAGGTGGGTCTTTTTTGAGCCGGCTGCCGGCTTGATGGTGTTCAATCGCATCAACGTTTCTCCGAGTGCGTCGCGGGCTCCACCTGCAACAGGTGGCTGGCCGCGTTCATCATGCCGCGGTTGGACGGCGTGTCGGCGACGACGACGCTGTGGCGGATCCGCCGCAGGCCGAGCCCGCGCGCCGACTGCGCGACGTTCGCGAGCTGCCCCGCGAGGCTCTTGACGAGGGTCACCTTGATCATCTTGGCGGCCGCGGCGCTCATTCGACGATCTCCGCGACGGTCTTGCCGCGCTTCGCGGCGATGTCGTCCGGGGAACGCAGTTTCGCCAGCGCATCCATCGTTGCGCGCACCACGTTGATCGGATTGCGCGAACCGTAGCTCTTCGCCAGCACGTTGCGAACGCCCGCGCATTCGAACACCGCGCGCATGCCGCCGCCGGCGATCACGCCGGTGCCGTCCGCCGCGGGCTGCATGTAGACGCGGGTCGTGCCGTGACGGCCCTTGACCGCATAGAACAAAGTATCGTTCTTCAGCGACACGCTGACGAGGCTCTTGCGTGCCTGCATCATCGCCTTGGAGATCGCCACGGGCACTTCGCGCGCCTTGCCATAGCCGAAGCCGACGCGCCCGGCGCCGTCGCCGACGACGGTCAGCGCGGTGAACCCGAACTGTTTACCGCCCTTGACGACCTTGGCGACGCGGTTCACCGCGACCAGCTTTTCGAGCAAATCGTCGCCGGAAACCGGTTTTTCTACTCTTGCCATAGCGCTCTTTGACCTTTAAGTTAAAACTCGAGACCCGCTTCTCGCGCCGCTTCGGCCAGGGCCTTGACGCGCCCGTGGTACATGAAGCCGGAACGGTCGAAGGCGACTTTCGATATGCCCTTGGCGCGTGCGCGCTCGGCGATCGCCCGGCCGACGGCCTTCGCCGCCTCGATGTTGCCGGTCGTCTTCAGCTCGCCGCGCACCTCTTCCTGCACGGTCGACGCCGCAACCAGCACGCGGTCGCCCTCGGCCGCGATAATTTGCGCATAGATATGCTGCGGGGTCCGGTGCACCGAGAGGCGCGCCGCACCGAGTTCCTTGATCTTCGCGCGCCCGCGCCGTGCGCGGCGCAGGCGGGTGTCTTTTTTGTCTGGTTTCATATGCCTACTTCTTCTTCGCTTCCTTGAGCGAAATCTTCTCATCGGAGTACTTCACGCCCTTGCCCTTGTAGGGCTCCGGCGGGCGAAACCGGCGAATTTCCGCGGCCGTCTGGCCGACGCGCTGCCGGTCGATACCCTTGACCAGGATCTCGGTCTGGCTCGGCGTCTCGATCGCGATGCCGTCGGGAATCGGGTAGCTGATCAAATGCGAATAACCGAGCGTGAGGCTCAGACTCTTGCCGGTGACCGCGGCGCGATAGCCCACGCCGACGAGCTCGAGCTTCTTCTCGTAGCCCGTGGTGACGCCGACGACCATGTTCGCAAGGTGCGCCCGGGTCGCGCCCGCGATCGCGACGAGCCCTTCGGCCGCCGTAGCCGCCTCGACGGCGAGATGTTTGTCGTGCTGCACGACCTTGATCCCGCTCTTCAGCGCGAGGCTGAGCGAACCCTTCGCGCCCTTGACCGACACGGTCTGCGCTCCGATCGTGGCGCTGACGCCCTGGGGCAGATTGACCGGCATTTTTGCGACTCGAGACATGGTGAAAGCCTCAATCAGAGACGTTAGTGAACAACGAAGAGGACTTCACCGCCCGTCCCGGCGGCACGCGCCTGACGGTCGGTCATGATCCCTTTCGGCGTCGATACGACCGCCACGCCCAGCCCGCCCAGCACCTTCGGCAGCTCATCCTTGCTGCGATAGATGCGCAGTCCCGGACGGCTGATCCGCTCGATGCGGTCGATGACGGGTCTGCCGTCGTGGTACTTCAGCTCGATGGAGAGCGTCGACTTCGCGCCGTCGGACTCGACACTGTAGCCGCCGATGTAGCCCTCATCCTTCAGGACCTTCAATATCGCGGTCTTCAGCTTCGACGCGGCGACGCCGACGGACGGCTTCCGCGCCGACTGGGCATTGCGGATGCGGGTCAACAAATCGGCGATCGGATCACTCATGCTCATTGTGCGCGCCTCACCAGCTGGCCTTCGAGAGACCTGGTATTTCGCCCCGATTCGCCGCCTCGCGCAGCTTCGTACGGGCCAGGCCAAATTTGCGATAGACACCGCGGGAACGCCCGGTGATCGCGCATCGATTGCGTTGCCGCGACGCCCCGGCGTCGCGCGGCTGCCGCTGCAGTTCGACCTGCGCCTCCGCCCGCGCCTCAGGCCCGGTCTTCGGGTCGCGGATCAACTCCTTGAGCTCGGCACGCCTCGTCGCGTATTTCTTCGCGACCTTGAGACGGCGCTTCTCGCGCATGAGCATGTTCGTCTTTGCCATGGGCTTTTACCCTACTTCCGAAACGGAAAATTGAATGCTTCGAGCAGCGCTCGGCCGTGCTTGTCGTCCGCGGCCGACGTCGAAATGGTGATGTCCATGCCGCGAATCTGATCGATCTGGTCGTACTGGATCTCGGGGAAGATGATCTGTTCCTTCACTCCGAGACTGTAGTTGCCGCGGCCGTCGAACGAACGCGCGCTGATGCCGCGGAAGTCGCGTATGCGCGGAATGGCGATCGTGACGAGCCTGTCGAGGAACTCGTACATGCGCGCGCCGCGCAGGGTCACCTTGCAGCCGATCGCCTGGCCGTCGCGCACCTTGAACGTCGCGACGGACTTCTTCGCCTTCGTGACCGCCGGCTTCTGACCGGTGATCTTCGTCATGTCCGCCACCGCGGCGTCCATGACCTTCTTGTCCGCCACGGCCTCGCCCACGCCCATGTTGACGGTGATTTTCAGGATCCGCGGCACCTGCATCGTGTTGCTGAGCCCGAGGCTCCGCTTCAGTTCAGGCACGATTTTCTCGCGGTACGTTTGCTGCAGTCTTGCCATTTCGTTCTCTCGGGTACTACTTGGTGTCGACCATGTCGCCGTTCGATTTGAACACGCGAACCTTGCGGCCGCCCTCGAGCGACTTGAAGCCGATGCGGTCACCCTTCTGGGTCGCCGGGTTGAACAACTGGACGTTGGAGATGTGCACCGGCGCCTCGCGCTCGATGATCCCGCCCTGCTGCCCGATCTGCGGGTTCGGCCGCTGGTGCTTCTTCGACATGTTGAGCCCCTCGACCCGCACGCGGTCGTCGGCCAGCACCTCGATCACGGCGCCGCGGCGCCCCTTGTCACGACCGGCGATCAACACCACCAGGTCGCCCTTGCGAATTTTGTTCATCGTCGCGTTCTCAACTTAAAGTACTTCGGGCGCGAGCGAGATGATCTTCATGAACTGCACGTTGCGCAGCTCACGGGTCACCGGTCCGAAAATGCGCGTGCCGATCGGCTCGAGCTTGTTCGTGAGCAGCACCGCCGCGTTCGTGTCGAAGCGGATCAGAGAGCCGTCCGGGCGCCGGACGCCGCTGCGCGTGCGCACGACCACGGCGTCGTAGACCTCGCCCTTCTTGACCTTGCCGCGAGGGATCGCGTCCTTGACGCTGACCTTGATCACGTCGCCGACGGCCGCGTACCGGCGCTTGGAGCCGCCCAGCACCTTGATGCACATCAGGCGCTTCGCGCCGCTGTTGTCGGCCACGTTCAGGAGTGTTCTCATTTGAATCATGTCGTTCCCCTATTGGGCCTGCGCGCGTTCCAAGACGCGCACCAGGACCCAGGATTTGCGGCGCGACATCGGCCGGCACGGCTTGATCGTCACCGTGTCCCCTTCCTTGCATTCGTTGTTCTCGTCGTGCGCGAGAAGCTTCGTGGTACGGCGCACGTACTTGCCGTAGGTCGGGTGCTTCACCAGGCGCTCGATGGAGACGGCGACAGTCTTGTCCATCTTGTTGCTGACGACCTTTCCGGTCAGCAAGCGCTGCCCCGGCACCTGGGCTGCGGGCGCGTTCGCGGTCACATCGGTCTCGGTCGACATCAGGTCTTACCTCCGCTCGCCTTGGTGCCCGCCGCCTTTACCTGGCCGAGCACCGTCTTCACGCGCGCAATGTTTCTGCGCACCTTCAAAAATTGATCCGGCTTCGCCGCCTGGCCGCTCGCGCGCGCCATGCGCAGGTTGAACTGCTCGCGCCTGAGCTTGAGGAGTTCCTCGCCGAGATCCTTCGCGCTCTTCTCGCGCAAATCCGTAGCCTTCATGTGCGCACCTGCCGCTTGACGAACGTCGTGGACACCGAGAGCTTCGCGGCGGCGAGACGGAACGCCTCGCGCGCGATCTGCTCGCTGATGCCTTCCATCTCAAAAAGAACCTTGCCCGGCCTGACCCGCGCGACCCAGTACTCCACGTTGCCCTTGCCGCTGCCCATGCGGACTTCGAGCGGCTTCTGCGTGATCGGCACGTCCGGGAACACGCGGATCCAGATCCGCCCGCCGCGTTTGACGTAGCGGGAGATCGCGCGGCGCGCCGCCTCGATCTCGCGAGCGGTCATGCGGCAGCGGTCGGTCGCCTTGAGGCCGTACTCGCCGAACGCGACGAAGTTGCCCCGCTGCGCGCTGCCGGCGATCTTTCCCTTGAATTGTTTGCGGAACTTGGTCCGCTTCGGCTGCATCATGTGTCGCTACCTGTCCTCAACCGGCGGCCGGGGCCGGTGCCTCGGAAGCCTTCTGTGCATCGGCTTCCGCATCCGCGGCTTCGATCTCCGGCTGGTCGAATACTTCACCCTTGAAGATCCAGACCTTGATGCCGATGACGCCGTACGTGGTCTGCGCTTCGGCGAGACCGTAATCGATGTCCGCGCGGAACGTGTGCAGCGGCACGCGCCCCTCGCGATTCGTCTCGGTGCGCGCGATCTCCGAGCCGTTCAGACGGCCGGAAATTCGCACCTTGATCCCGAGCGCGCCGGAACGCATCGTGTTCGTGACCGCGCGCTTCATCGCACGCCGGAACATCACGCGCTTTTCGAGCTGCTGCGAGATGCCCTCGGCGACCAGCTTCGCGTCGAGCTCCGGCTTGCGGATCTCGGCGATGTTGATGCGCACGTCCTGTATGGTCATGCCCAGGATCTTCGCCACCGCGCCGCGGAGCTTCTCGATGTCCTCGCCCTTCTTGCCGATGACTATTCCGGGGCGCGCGGTGTGGATCGTGATGTTCGCGCGGCGCGCGGCGCGCTCGATGATGATCCGGCTGACCGACGCGTCGGCGAGCTTCTTGAACAGATACTCGCGCACCAGGTAATCGGTGTGGATGTTGGGCGCGAAAACCTTCGAGCCCGCATACCACTTCGACGTCCAGTCACGGGTGATCCCGAGGCGGATGCCGATCGGATTTACTTTTTGTCCCATTAGGCTTCTCGCTTCCCGTCGGACACTTGTACCAGGATGTGGCTGTTGCGCTTGGCGATTCGCACGCCGCGCCCCTTGGCGCGCGCGTGGAAGCGCTTCAGCACGGGCGCCGGATCCACCTCGATCCGCGTCACCTTCAAATCGTCCACATCGGCGTTGTGGTTGTTGTAGGCGTTCGCGATCGCGCTATCCAACACCTTGAGCACGATCTTGGCGCCCTTCTTGGGCATGAACTTCAGCGTCGTGACCGCGAGCGTCGCGGACTTGCCGCGGATGGTGTCGACGACGAGCCGGCACTTCTGCGGTGAGATGCGCGCGTGGCGCAGGATTGCCTTGGTTTCCATGTACTACCCCGCCGCCGACACTTTCTTGTCGCCGGAATGCGCCTTGAATGTTCTGGTCGGCGCGAACTCACCCAGCTTGTGGCCCACCATGTTCTCCGAAACCAGCACCGGCACGTGTTGACGGCCGTTATGGACGGCGATCGTCAATCCGACCATGTCCGGAGTCACCATGGAGCGCCGCGACCAAGTCTTGATCGGACGACGGTCGTTTTTCTGGCCGGCAACCTGGACCTTCTTGGCAAGGTGCAGATCAACGAACGGTCCCTTCTTTAGCGAACGAGGCACTGATGATTCTCCAGTCTAGGACTACAGTCGTTTGTTCTTGCGGCGCTGCACGATCATGCTGTCC
>JBBISV010000002.1:0-4750 GCA_037441085.1 Gammaproteobacteria bacterium
CCCGCGCTGACGGCGGGGACGGCGGCGCGGCCGGCGGCTCAGGCCTTTTGCAGCCTGGCGGCCGCGTTCTCGTAGTTCGCCAGATTATTGAGAAAATTGTCGGTGAAGTCCGGCCGTCGATTGCGGAAATCGACGTAGTAGGCGTGCTCCCAGACGTCGAGCACCATCAGCGCGCGGCCGTCGCCGGTCGCGAGCGGCGTGCCCGCGTTCGGCGTCTTGACGATCTTGAGCTTGCCCGTCGGCGCGAGCACGAGCCAGGCCCAGCCGGAGCCGAACTGGCCGAGCGCGGCCGCCTTGAACTGCTCCTTGAACTTGTCGACGCCGCCGAAATCCTCGACGAGCTTCTTCTCGAGCACGCCGGGAATGCCGCCGCCGTTCGGCGACAAGGATTCCCAGAACATGCTGTGGTTCCAGTGCTGGCCGGCATTGTTGAAAACCGGCTGCAGGTCGTCCTTGCCGTAGGCGAGACGGATCAGCTCCTCCAGCGACTTCCCCTTGAGCGCGTCGTTCTTCTCGACCAGACCGTTCAACGCGGTGACGTAGGCGTTGTGGTGCTTGCCGTGATGCAGCTCGAGCGTCTCCTGGCACATGCCCTTTGCGCTCAGGGCACCGGTGGCGAATGGCAATGCGGGCAACGTAAAACTCATGGTGGGTCTACCTCTGGATCATGCGGGCAATGGATACGCCATAGCGTAGCACGGCGGCGAGCACGCCGTGATCGCGGTCGGCCGCCTTCAGCGCAGCAGCCAGTGCATCACGCCCTGATCCTCTAGGAACGCCTCCGCGCCGGCCCCCTGCAGCATCGCCAGCGTCGACAACAAGCCCGCTTCGGTGCAGGTGCTCGCGGCGACGGTGACCGAGCGCGGCGCCGCGTGCACCGGCCAGCCGCTGCGTGGATCGAGGATGTGCCCGTAGCGCACGCCGTCCTTGATCAGGAAACGCCGGGCGTCGCCGCTCGTCGTCAGCGCGCCGCGCTCCAATTCGAGCACCATCGCAGCCTGCCGGTCGCTGTCCGGCCGTTCGACGCCCACCTGCCACGGGCCCCGCGGCGTCGGCCGGTTGGCGCGCAGATCGCCGCCGAAATTCACAAGGAAAGGCGCCTCGCGCACCGCCGCCACCAGATGAAACGCGCGATCGACCGCATATTCCTTGCCGATCCCGCCGAAATCCAATTCCATGCCCGCGGGCAGCCACAGGCGCGGCGACTGCCAGCGCAGCTTGTCGAACCCGATCAGCGGCAACAGCGCGGCGACGGCTTCGGCGGTCGGGACCCGGTCCGAGCCGTCGAACTTCCACGCCCCGCGCAGCACGCCGGAGGTGATGTCGAACAGGCCGCCGCTCAGCTCGAAGCACTCTCGCGCGAAGTCGAGGAGCGAGGCGGTCTCGGGGTCGAGTTCGATCCCGGCGCCGGCACCGCGACTGCGGTGGATCTCGGCGACGACGCTGTCGTCGCGATAGCGGCTGAATTTCGCCTCGATGCGCCGCGCCTCGCCGGCGGCCACGGCGCCGAGTTCCAGCGCCACGCCGCGGTCGGCCGCGGGCAGCAGCAGTTCGCAGGAACTCGCCATCGCGCTGAAACAGACCGCGAGCAGGTCCGCTCCACGCTCCTCGAGCTTGAGCGCCGGGTCCGGCGCGGGATTCGTTGCCGGCACAATCTCACGCCGCTGGTCGTCCGCTAGAACTTGTACCCGACCTGGACCAAGATCGCCTTGAGACCGGGGTATAGGTCGAGCCCCTGCAGCGATCCCGGTCCGGCGAGCCGGTTGTCGAGAGTCTGCTGGTAGTATTCTACGCGGACGTTGAACTCGGACGAGGTCTGGTCCTCGGAATCCTCGATCTTGGCGCCGTACTTCAATCCGACCGTGTACGCGTGGAACGCGGCGAGCCGCGCGTCCGCCGACGCGTAGTCGATGTATTTCGACCCGGTGCTGTCGAGCCAGGGCGTATAGAAATTCGCCGCCGATTGGCGGTACCAGCGCACCGTCGGTTCGATGTAGCGGTCGCGGTCGAAATTCCACCAGCGCACGCTGAATTCGGCGGTGTCCGAACGCACGTGCCAGCTGTCGGCCATGTAGCGCAGCGAGCCGTCGAGCACCAGCCGGCCCCAGGCGGCCTTGTTCTCCCAGTACGCGACTTTGCGCGTGCGCGTGCCGGGCCGCCGCTCGTAGAGGTAGCCGGTGGTGTCGCCGGCCGAGTCGATCACGGAAATGATCTTGTACGGATCGTTCAGATAGCCCTTGAAGCGGTCGACGGACAGGTTGAATTCCGTCAACCAGCGGCGGTTCATCACCTGCGTCAGGCCGAGCATCGCGCCGACGCCGTCCTTGGTCTTGCCGCCGCCCTTCTGGAACAGCGCGTAGTCGCTCGCGGCGACCGGGGCGCCGCCGATCGGGCTCAGCCGATCGAACTCATTGTTGAGCTGAAAGGACAGCGTGGTGTTCTTCTCGTTGAAGTCCCGGGAGATGCCGGCATTGGCCGACACCGACACGAAGTCGTGTTCGTACGAGAGCTTGCCGCCGACCTGGGTCTGCGTCAGGCGCGTGATCGGCAGGCCCCAGTTGCCGGACACGGACAGGCGCTGGTCGTGATACGACGGATCGACCGGCAGCTGGCCCGGGTTGATGGTGTAGATCGGCGCGCTCTCGCTGACCAGCTGGCCCGAGGAGGTGGTGTAGGTGGTCGGCGCCGCGCTCAGGCTCTTGCCTGAAGGCGACGCGAAGGTCTGCACCTTCGTGCTGGTGAGCGCGCCGTTCGGCGAGCTGCCGGAAAGGCTGTCGAACACCACCTGGCCGCTGAACGTGCGGCCGTCGCCGTAGGTCTTCGACATGTTGACGATCGGCTCGATCGCCTTGACGCGGCCGCTCTCGTGGTAATAGGCGAGCGCGGAGTCGAACGCCCAGGCGTCGGACAGCGAATCGGCGGCCGAATTGGTGGCATCCTGGCTGCGCGCGGCGGTCGCGCCGAGGAGCGCGCAGCTCGCGGCGATCAGCCGTCGACGCGCGATTTTGCCCTGCGCCCGCGACGCCCCGGCGCCGCACTCGATCGTGGTCTTCAATTGCATCCGCAACCGCCGCCCGCGAAGCCGCGTCCGCCCGACGAGGCTTCCTTGCTGAAGTACAGGTGATCGTCGATCGCGTGGGTCAAGGGCTCGCTGTCCAACTGCATGTCCGCGCGCGCCAGCACGTCGCGCTGCCACGGCTTGACGCCGAGGGAGGCGCAGCCGCTCGCGAGCACCGCGGCGGCGGCGATCAAAATCAGGGTCATCGATTTTTTGTGCATGAGTTTCTCCGCGGGATATCGCGCCGCGTCATTTTTCCGAGAGTAATTGTTCGACCTGACGCTCATAGGCCGCGCCATCCGCCGGCGTGAAGCCCACGTGCGTGTAACGCAGCCTTCCCGTGCGGTCGATCACCACGCTGGTCGGCATGGCTTGGACCTTGAAGTGCTCGGCGAGCGCCCCCTTGGGATCGTAGAGAACGTCGAAGCCGGGGTGAAACCGGCTCAGGAAGCGGTTCGCATCGCTCTTGTCGTGGTCGAGATCGACCGCGACGATCGCCAGCCCCTTGGCCGCATAGGCATCCTTCATCGCCTCCATCCACGGAAAGGACTGCTTGCACGGGCCGCACCAGGAAGCCCAAAAATCGAGGTAGACGACCCGGCCGCGGTATTGGGCGAGATCGAGTGACCCGTCGGCCGGCGACGGCGCCGCGGCCACGGACGACGCGGGGACGGACCACGCGGGGACGGACCACGCGGCGAGGAGCATGAGACTCACAGCGGCCGGCGCGCGGAAGAATTTCAAACTTGACACTTCTTGACCCTTTTCAAAAATGCCCGGTCGGCGGGCGCGCTACATTGCGTCCATGGCCCGCAACACCTTCCACGCATCCGCGCCGCCGATCGCCGACGTCGTCGCGCAATTCCGCGGCGCGCATACTTTGTGGTGCAAAGTAAGACGGTGTCAAGCGTGAGAAAGTTCTACGACGCCCTGTCCGACATCCAGGCGATCCGCGGTCAGATCGCCCGCGGCACGGAATTCCGCGGTTACGGCCCCGCCTCGATCGCCGTCACCGGCGTCCTCGCGCTCGCGGTCGCCGCGTTCGAGGCGCGGCGCTTCGCGGATGCGCCGATCGATCTCGCGGTCTTCCTCGAGACCTGGGCGACCGCGGCGGCGGTGTCGGTGGTGTTCACCGGTTTCGAGACCATCCAGCGCGCGCGCCGGGTCCACCGCGGCTTCGCGCAGGAGATGATCCAGTCGGCCGCCGAACAGTTCGTGCCCTCGCTCGCGGCCGGCTTCCTGCTCGCGGTGGTGCTGCTGCGGTTCGCGCCGCGCTCCGCGTGGCTGCTCCCCGGCCTGTGGCAGCTGATGTTCGGCCTCGGGGTGTTCGCCTCGAGCCGGTTCCTGCCGCGCCGGATCATCCTGGTCGGCTTCTGGTACCTCGGCACCGGACTGTGCTGCATCGCAGTCGGTCCGGCGCGGGCACTGTCGCCGTGGGCCATGGGCATTCCATTCGGCGTCGGCCAACTGCTGGTCGCGGGCGTTCTGCAATTCGGGTACCGTAGTCGGGATGCCTGAGCGCAACCGCCCCAACCCAGCCGACCGTCGCTACGCCTACGACGGGATCGATCGCGTGATCCACGAACACGCGCGCCTGTCGGTGCTGACCTCGCTCGTCTCCCATCCCAAGGGGCTGTCGTTCGCCTCGCTGAAACAGTTGTGCGCGCTCACCGACGGGAACTTGAGCCGGCA
>JBBISV010000002.1:4760-60404 GCA_037441085.1 Gammaproteobacteria bacterium
ATCTGCAGGTTCTCGAGGCGGCGCGACTGGTGACGATCTCGAAGGAAACCGCGGGCCGCAAGCCGCTCACGGTCTGCTCCATCACGGCCGGCGGACGCAAACGTTATTTCGAGTACCTCGCAGTGCTCGAGCAGGTCATCGTCGATGCCGCGGGCACGGCGAAAGCGGCGCGTGCGAAGGGCCTGCGTCATGCGCAGGGGACCTGAGGCGTTGCGCGGCGCCGCGGCGCTCGCGTGCACGCTCGCCCTGACTCTCGCCCCGTTCTGCGCGCGGGCCGGCGGCGGGCCGATCGGCATCGACCACGAATGGGCGCTCGACCAAAGCGGCATCTGGGCGCGCAACAATCAAACGGCGCTCGAGTTCGGCGTGGTCGCGGTGGAAGCGGCCGGCAGTCTCTGGTACGGCAACGACAACAAGATCGGCCACACGTTCTGGCAGAGCGCCGATGCCTCGATCATCTCCGGCCTGGGTGCGCTCGCGCTGAAGTACAGCTTCAGCCGCGCCCGGCCCTACCAGGGCAACGATCCGAACAAATGGTTCCAGGGCAGCTGCTGCCAGAGCTTTCCGAGCGGCGAGGTCACGCTGCAGGCGAGCTTCGTGACGCCGTTCATCGTCAATTACGCCCGGGAACACCCCTGGGTCTGGTCGCTCGAGGCGCTGCCGGTCTACGACGCGGTCGCGCGCATGAAGAGCCAGGCCCACTGGCAGACCGACGTCATCGCCGGCTGGGCGCTCGGCACCGCCGTCGGCTACTGGAGCACGACCCGGCACACGCCGATCACGGTCGAGATCCTGCCGGGCGGTCTGTCGGTCGGCTTCTACCGAAAATTCTAGCGACCGCTACCGGCCGCGCGCGGCGCGCCGCCGCCGCTCACAGATCGGTGTATTTCTTGGCGGTGCCGCGGGCTAGCGCCGCCGGATACTTCAAGGCGTTGAGATCGAGTTTGCGCCGCGCGGCGTCGATCAGGTCGACCTCCAGCTTGTCGGCGAGGCGCAGCAGGTACAACAGCACGTCGGCCATCTCGAGCGCCACCAGCTCGCGCTGGCGCGCGGACAGCGACTCGCGGTCGCCGCGATCCATCCATTGAAAGTGTTCGAGCAGCTCGGCCGCTTCGACGATCAGAGCGGAAGCGAGGTTCTTCGGCGTATGGAACTGGTCCCAGTCGCGCTCCTTCGCGAACAGCCGCAGGGCCGCCGTCAGGGACGCAAGGTCCGCGCCGTCCGGCATGTCAGACGAGCGCCGCGGCGTACAACTGGACCAGCTTGCCCCAGGCCCGCTCGGCATCGGGCTTGTTGTAGATCGGCCTGCCGTCGTGCAGCGGCATGTCGGGCACGCACCAGCCGTGTATCGTTCCCGGATACACCTCGATTTCGGTCGCGACGCCGGCCGCCGCGAAGGCCTTGCGCAGCACCTCCTTCGCCTCCGGCTGCCGCTCGTCGTCACTCGCGGCGATCGCGAAATACATGCGCGCCTTGATCTTCGGCGCGAGCAGATGTGGGCTGTCGGGCGCGGCGGTGACAAGGCCGCCGCCGTGGAAGGAGGCGCCCGCGCCGATCCGTTCGGGCAGGCGGGCCGCGGTTCTGAGGACGAGCGGGCCGCCCATGCAATATCCCTGCGTGCCGATGCGCTTTCGCGTGTCGACCTGCGCCTGGCGGTCGAGAAATTCCACGTAGGATTCGGCGTCGCGCTCGACCGCCTCGGGCGTGTACAGCGAGGCGGTCCACAGGCCGAGCCTGCGCCGGTCGGCGGCGTCGTTGAAGTCGAACGAGGACGGGTTGGCGATGATCGGCGCCTTCGCGTAGCGATAGAACGGGTTCGGCACCAGCACCGAATACCCGAGCGCCGCGACGCGCCGCCCGAACGCCCGGAACGTCGGCCGCAGACCGAACACGTCGGTCCAGATCAGCACGCCCGAATAAGAGCCGTGCGCGGGATGAAAATACGCCGCGTCGCAGACCCCGTCGCGCGTCTTGATGCGCACGTAGTGCTCGATCACCGGGTGGTGGGCGCGCGCGGCGGCGCCGGAGGCGGCGACCAGCCCCGCGGCCGCGGTGGCCGCGACGAAATCGCGCCGCGTCAGGTCATTGTCGTTGCTCATCGGATTCCTCCCGGCCGTCGCCGCTGCGGACCTCGATGGTACCGTTTACGCCGGCGGTTGCGAATAGGCGGCGAGCGTCTCGCGCTTGATCTTGCGGGCGAGCGACCATTTGTGGACCTCGGTCGGGCCGTCGTAGATGCGGAACGCGCGCAGTTCGCGGAACACCTGGGCGACCACGGTGTCGCGCGACAGTCCGGTGCCGCCCATGACCTGGACGCAGCGGTCGGCCACCCGGTACAGCCCCTCGGAAACGGCCACCTTGGTCATCGACGATTCGGTCGTGCCCGTCTCTCCGCGGTCGAGGACGTCGGCGCACCAATCGATCATCAGTTCGGCCTGGCGCAGCTCGATCAGATTTTCCGCCAGTTTGAAGCCCACGCCCTCGTGGTCGATCAGCGGCTTGCCGAACGCGTGGCGCGTGACCGCGTAGCCGGCGGCGATCTCTTGCGCGCGCTCGCAGGCGCCGAGCCAGCGCATGCAGTGCGTGAGCCGTGCCGGCGCGAGCCGCACCTGCGCGTAGGCGAATCCTTCGCCCGCCACGCCCAGCACCTGGCTGCGATGCACGCGCAAGTTCTCGATCAGAACCACGCCGTGGCCGCCTGGCAGGCTGCCGTCGAGCGTGTCGATCACGCGTTCGATGCGCACGCCGGGCTGGGGCAACTCGATCAGGAACATCGATGCGCCGCCGTCGCTCTTCGCCATCACGATGCCGACGCCCGCCCCGTCGATGCCGCTGATGAACGCCTTGCGTCCATTGATGACCCAATGGTCGCCGTCGGCCACCGCGGTCGTCTTCAGCATCGACGGATCGGACCCCGCGCCGCCGTCGACGGCGGGCTCGGTCATCAGGAACGCCGAGCGGGTGTCGCCCGCGAGGATCGGCCGCAGAAAGCGCTCGCGCTGCGCGTCGGTGGCGATGCGGCCGAGGAGGTACATGTTGCCCTCGTCGGGCGCCGCGACGTTGACCGCCACCGGCCCGAGCGGCGAGAGGCCGGCGGCGCGCAGCACGCGCGCGGTCTCGCGGTGCGTCAGATGCGCGCCGTCGGCGAGGATGTGCGGCGTCAGCACGCCGGCGGCGCGCGCCTGGGCGCGCATTTCGCGCACCAGCGCGTCGGTCGGCCCATGCGCGGTCCAGCGCGCATCGTGTTCGTAGCGGGTGACCTCGTCGCGCACGAACCGCTCGACGCGGCCCGCGATCAGACCGGCCCGGTCCGGATCCGCGGCCTGCGGCTGCGCCGTCACGGACGCGCCGACGCCGGCAGAAAACCGTCCCGCGACCTGACGACACGCACCATGTGTTCCCCCGCGAAATGCGCCGGAATCATTATAGCCTCCTCGTCCGCGGCCCGTTCCAGCACCGCCCGCCGGCTCGCGCGGGCGCGCACGCCGTCTTCGCAAAAGATGCTGTTCCACGAAGGATTCATGATCTGCAGCGGATGGTGCAGGATGTCGCCGACGAACAGCGCCTTGCGGCCGCGGCTCGCGACGGTGATCGTCTGGCTGCCGGGCGTGTGCCCGGGGGCGGGCTCGAGGCGCAGATGCTCCGACAGGTCCCGCGGTCCGGCGACGAGTTCGGCGATGCCGCGCTCGAGTATCGGCCGCACGCTGTCCTCGAAGAAGCCGGCGTTGACCTCCTCGCCGATCTTCGGCGGGAAGCGCCCGATATTGCGCGGATCCCAATACTCGGCGTCCGCCAGCGGGAACACGTAGCGCGCGCGCGGAAAGGTCGGCACCCAGGCGCCGGACTCGAGCCGGGTGTTCCAGCCGACATGATCGACGTGCAAATGGGTGCAGATCACGACGTCGATGTCCGCCGGCGCGAAGCCCGCCGCCGCCAGGCGCTCGAGGAACGGCGTGCGGAGATTGCCGAACAGGGGTATGCCGGGCCGCACCTTGTCGTTGCCGGCGCCGGTGTCGATCAGCACCCGCTCACCGCCCACCTCGACGACCCAGCTCTGCAGCCGGGCGTCGATCGCGTCGGTCGCGGCGTCGAGATAGGGACCCGCGACCAGGGGCTTGGTGCCAGCGTAGGCCTCGTCGGAGTAGCCGACGAACAAAGTCTGGGGCGTCATGAAGGTGCCGCGCCACTCCTCGATGCGATGAATCACCGCGTCGCCGACCCTGATTCGATCCACGGGAACCTCCTGGCCGATGCCGCGCGCCGCGCGGTTTGAGGATCAAACACAACAGCATTGCCCGAACCGGCATGCTGCGCCGCGTCAGACACTTTTCTTCCTATATATCTCTTCCCTTGCCTGAGTATAAATGAAATCATACCAACGGTAGATGCGGAAAAAATCGCATCGACCTGAATGGCTGGCTGACGATCCGAGGGGGATACTCATGTTGAATTCGTATTTCGCGCCGACGCGTCCGCGGATCGCGCGGATGTTGGCGGCAACGCTCATTTGTTTCGGCTGTACAACGGTTTTCGCGCAGAATCAGGCGGGCGGCGCCGGCAAGGGTGAGGACGTGCTGCGCGAAGTGGTCGTCACGGCGACCAAGCGAGCCGAGACCCTGATCACCACGCCGGCCTCGGTGTCCGCGGTCACGGCGAGCGCGCTCGGCGCCGGCAAGATTCAGAACATGTCGGACCTCGCGGAGGCCGTGCCCGACTTGTCCGTCGGCAACCAGTTCGGCGTCAACCGCGCGTTCATCCGCGGCATCGGTCTCACCAGCATCGATCTCGGCGGCGACGGCGCGGTCGCCTTCCTGCAGGACGGCGCGCAGATCGCGCGGCCCGCGGAACAGCTGTCCGGCTTCTATGATCTGCAGCGGGTCGAGGTGTTGCGCGGCCCCCAGGGGACGCTGTACGGGCGCAGCGCGACCGCGGGCGTGATCAACATGATCACGCAGAAGCCGACCGACCATCTCGACGGCTACGCCAACCTGACTTTCGGCAATTTCGCGACCAAGACATTCGAAGGCGCGATCGGCGGACCCTTGAACGACGTGGTCTCGGCGCGCATCGCGACCAAGATCGAGGATCACGGCGGCTACGGCCGCAATCTCTACACCGGCACGCCGGTCGACAACCGGCGCGCGCAGGCGGTGCGCGCCAGCCTGCGGATCAAGCCGGGCAACGGCCTGGTCGCGGACCTGGTCGTCGACTACATGCATGAGAACGACGACAACTACGCGTTCCACTATTTCGGCCCGACGGTGACGACCAACGCCGGCCTGCCGGCCGAGGCCTTCTACGGCGGCAAGACGATCTTCGACTGTTGCGGCACGGCCAATCCGAACCTGCACAACATCTGGTCGAGCGTCGATCCGGTCAACAAGCGCCACGGCATCGGCGCGACGGCGATCCTCGACTGGTCGCCGGGCAGCTACGAACTGAAGAGCATCACCTCCTACCGCAACTTCTCGCGCCACAACGAGGACGACCTGGCGGTGTCGGATGCGCACCTGTACGGCCGGAACCTGTACGACGAGGCGAGCGAGTCCTACACCCAGGACTTCACGCTGAGCACCAAGGCCGCCGGCATCGACTGGCTCGCGGGGGTGAACTTCTTCCACGAACGCCTGTACGGCAGCGTCAAGGTGCCGCTCACCGGCATCGCCGTGCTGCTGACCGGCGGCAATTGTTCGCCGCGGGTCGCGAACGCCGCGCTCGCGTGCAACGCCCTCGACAACGGCAACTACTGGCAGCTGGGCACCGTCACCACCAACGCCTACGGCGTGTTCGTCCAGGGGACGTACGCCCTGACCTCGAAACTCGACCTGACCGCGGGCGTGCGCTTCAACCACGAGGCCCGCTCGGGCACGGGCAGCTTCATATTCGACGCGCTCGGCGTCAACACGCCGACCGACCAGTCGGCGAGCTGGAACGCGGTCACGCCGAAATTCCTGCTCGAATATCACCTCGACTCGAACCGCCTGCTCTACGCGAGCGTCAACCGCGGCTTCAAGTCCGGCGTCATCAACGTCGGCAGCCAGAACCCGGTGATCAACCCGGAGTACGTCTGGGCCTACGAGACGGGGTACAAGGCGAAGCTGCTCGATGACCGGATGCAGTTCACCGCCGCCGCGTTCTACTACGACTACAAGGACCTGCAGGTCGGGTTCGTCAACGCCCAGAGCGTCGTGACGACGGTCAACGCGGCCTCGGCCCGCAACTACGGACTCGAGACCGAGCTGTCGGCGAAGCTCACGCCGCGGCTCGAACTCGACCTCGCCGGCACCTACCTGAGCGCCAAGTACACGGCGTTCACGACCGGCGACTACCGCCACGGCTTCGCGCAGACCAGCGTCGCCGGCAACTACCTCGACAACGCGCCGCCGTACACGGCCCGCGTCGCGCTCGACTACTCGGTGCCCCTCACGGGCGGTGCCGGCACCCTGCATTTCCGCGCCGAGGATGCCTACCAGGGACGCATCTATTTCACCGAGTTCAACAACAGCGATGCGACGCAGCCGGGCTACGGCCTGGTCAACGCGAGCGCGGGCTGGGACTCGGACGACGCGCACTGGTCGGCGACCGCGTGGATCCGCAACGCGACCGACAAGTTCGCGATCGCCAACAACATCATCAGCGCGCCGCTCTACGCGAGCGTGCGCGTCGGCACCGTGATGCCGCCGCGCACCTACGGCATCACGCTGGGATACAAGTTCTAGCGACCGCGGACCGCCGCCCCCTCGGCGCGTCAGCGCCGGGGGGGTCTTGCGAGGAACGCCTTGATGCGCGCGGCGAATTCCGGCCGCGAGGCCATCATCACCTGCTGTCGATCCTCGATTTCGAGCGCCGCCTCGAGCGACTGCGCGAAGCCGTTGGCGTTCAGCGCCTGCTTGGTCAGCGCGAGCGCGAGCGGGTCGGTGCGCAGCATCTCGGCGGTGAGGGTCTCGGCGACGCCCTGCAGCTCGCCGGCCGGCACGATCGATGACACCAGGCCGAGCGCCGCCGCGCGCTCCGCGCCGAGGAAGCGCCCGGTCATGATCAGTTCGGCCGCCGCGGATCCGCCGAGGAGCCGCTGCAGGAAAAAACTCGCTCCCATGTCGCCGCCGGTCAGGCCCATCTGGATGAAGGCGCAGTTCATGCGGGCATCCGCGGTGCAGTAGCGGATGTCGGCGGCGAGCGCGAGCGCGAAACCGCCCCCGCACGCGGCCCCCTCGAGCAGCGCGACCAGCGGCTGCGGACAGCGCCGCATCGCGAGCACGAGCCGGCTGAGCCGCCGCTGCGAGGCGTACAGCCCATCCATGTCGAGCGTCGCGATCCGCGGACCGAAGTCCTTCAGGTCGAGCCCGGCGCAGAACTGGCCGCCCGCGCCGCGCAGCACCACGACGCGCACCCCGGGGTCCGTCTCGAGGCCCGAAAAGTAGGCGCCGAGCTCGTCGATCATCACGGCATTCAGCGTGTTCAAGGCCGCCGGCCGGTCGAGCGTCAGCCAGTCGACGGCGCCGTCCTTGCGGATCGACAGGGTCTGGTATGCGGACGACATCATCGACTCCCTCAGTGATTGATCAGCAGACCGCCGTCGAGCGGGATGATCGCGCCGGTGACATAAGCCCCCGCGCGCGAGGCGAGAAACACCGCGAGCCCGCCGATGTCCTCGGCGGTGCCGGCGCGGCCGCGCGGGATCGACGCGAGCGTCGAATCGCGGTGCTCGGGGTTCTTCATGACGAATTCGGTCATGTTCGACGGGAACAGTCCGGGTGCGATCGCGTTGACGAGGATGCGCCGCGGCGCGAGTTCGCGCGCCATCACGCGCGTCAACTGGTGCAGCGCCGCCTTGCTGGCGGTGTAGGAATAGGCTTTCATCACCTCGGTGGTCTCGGCGTAGACGGAGCCGATGTTGATCACGCGCGCCGGATCCTCGTCGCTCGCCCCGGCCTCGAGCGGCCCGAGCAGCCCCTGGGCCAGCGCGAACGGCGCGTGCACGTTCACCTCGAACACATTCTGCCACGCGCTGTCCGGGAAGGACTCGAACGGCGCGCCCCAGGTGCGTCCGGCGTTGTTGATCAGCACGTGCAGCCGCGGCTCGGCCCGGTGGAAGCCCTCGACGACGGCCCGGACGCCGTCCGCATGGCCGAGGTCGCCGACCAGAAGCCGCAGCTCGTCCGGGTCGCCGAGCGCGGCGCGCGCGGCCTGCAGGCCCTCGGCCTTGCGGCCGGTGATGTACACGCGCGCCCCCGCGTCCAGGAACGTGCGCGCCAGCATGCGGCCGATGCCGCCGCCGCCACCGGTGATCAGCACCGTCTTGCCGGCGACCGAGTAGAGCTTGTTCAACAGACTCGCGTTCATCGCTTCCCTCCGTTCGACCCGCGGCGCGTCGCTCGGACGGCGCGTTTCACTATTGGTAGATTTTTGATACTATCAGTAAACCGCGCGTTACGCGCCTCCGGACAGCCTGAGTCATGGCCCACGACCGACCGCCCCCGCCGAATCCGACCAGCCAGTCGGGTCTGCCGTTGCGGGCCGCCTATGGGATCGAGGACGTGCCAGCCGAGCACCGCGCCAGCATGGGCATCCTGCCCGGCGAGGCGCCCTTTCACCGCGGCTGCTTCGCCCAAGGCTACCGCACGAAGCCCTGGCGCATATTCCAGCTGTCCGGCTACGGCAAGCCCGAGGACGAGAACGAACGCATCAAGTTCCTGCTGAAGACCGGCGAGACCGGCTTCTTGATGGAGCACGACCGCAATACCGCCGATCACCTGTACAACGTCGACCATCCCGACGTGGTCGCGCGCCGCGAGGACGTCGGCATGACCGGCGCGCCGATGCAGAGCGTGCGCGACACGCACCTGTGCCTCGACGGCATCCCGATCGAGACGACCTACGGCCACGCGGGCGGCGCGGTGGTCCAGCACGGACCGTTCGCGCTCGCGGCGTACTGGACGGTCGCCAGGCGCCGCGGCCTGGACCTCGCCACCCTGCCGGGCACGGGACAGAGCGACTTCTTTCTGACGTATCTCGGCTGCGTGACCAAGCAGCAGGTGCCGACGCAGGCGGGCCTGCGGCTGAACGCGGACATCATCGAGTTCTGCGGCGAACACCTGCCGAAATGGGTGCCGGTGTCGATCGCGGCCTACAACGGCGGCGACACGGGCCTGAACGCCTACGAGGAGCTCGGCGCGCTCGTCGCGAACGCGATCGAATACCTGGACGAGATCCGCCGGCGCGGACGCATGGACATCACCGCCGCGGCATCGCGCTGCGGCGGCGTGAACTTCCGCACGACCATGGACATTTTCGAGGATGCCGCGAAACTGCGCGCCGCGCGCAAGATGTGGCACCGGCTGCTGACCGAACGCTACGGCGTTCGCGACGAGCGCGCGCTGCGACTGCGCATCCACGTGGTCACCTCGGGCTCCAAGATGACCTACCAGCAGCCGCTCAACAACATCGTCCGCGGCACCCTGATGGCGCTCACCGCGGTCCTCGGCGGAGCGCAGTCGCTCGGCGTGTCGGGCTACGACGAGGCGCTGTCGGTGCCGAGCGAACACGCCCACCAGATGTCGGTGCGCATCCAGCAGATTCTCCAGCACGAGACGAACCTCGCGGCGGTCGCCGATCCGCTCGGCGGATCCTATTACGTCGAGTCGCTGACGGCCGAGCTCGAGCGGCGCGCGTGGAGCTTCGTCGACGAGATCGCCGCGCAGGGCGGATTCCTCGCGACCCTGGACTCCGGCTGGCTGCACGCCAGGGCGCGCGCCAATCAGATCCGCGAGTTCGCCGACGAACAATCCGGGCGGCGCGTCGTGGTGGGGGTCACGGACTTCACCGACGACGTCTCCCCGTTCGTCGTCGACGGCTTTCCCGGCGTCAACGACGCCTACGACGTCGCGCTGGAGCGGCTGCGCGCGGTGCGCCGCGAGCGCCACGAACAGGGTGCGCGCCAGGCGCTGCAGGCGCTCGAGGCGCGCTGCCGCGGCAGCGGCAACATCATGCCCGCGATGATGGACGCGCTCGATCGGGACGTGACGCTCGGCGAGATCGGCGAGGTGTATCGCACGGTCTGGGGCGACTGGCAAACGCCGGAGCTCGTCTGATGAACACCGGCCAGCGCAGGATCTTGCTCGTCAAAACCGCCCTCGACGGTCATTGGCGCGGGCTGTCGGTGGTCGCGCACGCGCTGCGCGACGCGGGCTTTCACGTGATCATGGGCGGAATGATCACCGGCGCGGAGATCGTCCGCGCCGCCGTCGACGAGGACGTCGACCTGGTCGGTCTGAACGTCGGCGGGCACACGCTCGTCGTCGAACGCGTGATCGGCGAGCTGCGCGCGGCGCGGCCGCGGCTGCCGATATTCGCCGGCGGCGTGCTGCCGCCCTCGGCCTGCCGGCGGCTCGGCGAACTCGGCGTCGAAACCTTTCCGCCGGGCTCCTCGCTCGAGGCGATCGTCGAGGCCGCGCGGCGCCTCACGAGCCCTCAGGCGGAGCCGGACGCCGCGTCGCCCTGAATCCCCTCGAGCGCCTCGGCGCAGGCGCCCGGCAGCGAAGCCTCGCCGCGCGCGACGCGCCCGATCAGCGCGCGCCCGCCCTCGCCGTCCATCCAGGCCTCGAGCCGCTGGTCGAGCGCCCGCGCGGCGAGCGCGCGCACCGCGAGTTTCAGGAACCGGCGACGATGATCCGCGAGCGCGCCGGTGGCCTCGAGATGGGCGCGGTGCGCGAGAATCGCCTCCCATAGCGCGGCGACGCCGCGGCCGTCGGTCGCGACCGCCTCGATGAGCACGGGCCGCCAGGCGCGGCCGCGCGCGTGCGCGACGGCCTGTTCGACGTCGCGGCGCGTCTCGGCGACGCCGGGATGATCGGCCTTGTTGATGACGAACACGTCGGCGATCTCCATCAGTCCGGCCTTGATCGCCTGGACCTCGTCGCCCGCGCCCGGGGTCAGCACGACGACCGTGGTCGCCGCCGCCTCGGCGATCGCGAGTTCGGACTGGCCCACGCCGACCGTCTCGAGCACGATCCACGGCCAGCCTGCGGCGTCGAGCGCGCGCACGATCAGCGGCGCCGCCGCCGACAGCCCGCCGGCGCGCGCATCGGCGGTCACGGAGCGCAGGAAGACGCGCGCATCGGTCGCCGCCCGCTCCATGCGTAGCCGGTCCCCGAGTATTGCGCCGCCGGTGAGCGGCGACTCCGGATCGAGCGCGAGCACCGCGGTCGACTGGCCGCGGCCGAGCGCGTCGAGCAGCATCGCGCCGACCAGCGTGGATTTTCCGGCGCCCGGCGCGCCGGTGACGCCGATCGTGTAGGCGCGGCCCGTGGCCGGGGCGAGCGCGGGGTCGAGCGCGGCGGCGGCGCGCGGGTCGCGCTGGATCAGCGTGATCACGCGTGCCAGGGCCGCCCGGTCGCCGTCGAGCAGTCTCGCGGCGAGGGCCGGCAGGTCGGTCACATCGCGCGCCGCAGGAATCCGACCAGCGCGGCCCGGTCCTTGATCGGCTTCGGATTGGTGCCGCACCAGATGTCCTGCAGCGTGTAGCCCGCGAGCGCATCCAGGTTCTCCGGCTTCAGACCGACGGCGCCGAGCGAGCGCGGCATGCCGAGCGAGCGGATCAGCCGGTCGGCGAGCACGTGCGCCGGCGTCGCCGCCTCCCCGAGCGCGAGGCTGATCAGCTTCTGGCGATGACCGTTGACGTCGGCGTTGAACTCGAGCGCGAACGGCGCCATCACGCAGGACGTGTAGCCGTGCGGGACGTCGAAGGAGCCGCCGAGCGCGTGGCCGACGGCGTGGCTGATGCCCATCGGCAGACCGGCGACGATCGCGACCATCGAACACCAGGCGCCCATCTGGCACTGCTGCCGCGCCGTCAGGTCGCGGTAGTCCGCCTTGGTCGCGACCAGCCCTTGCGCGAGCAGCCGCAGGCCGTTCATCGCCATGCCGTCCCAATAGTCGTTCGAGCCGAGCGAGCCGAGCGTCTCGAAGCAGTGGTCGAGCGAACGCACGCCGGTCGAGAACCAGATCCACTCCGGCGTGTGCACGCTCACCGCCGGATCGAGGATGACCGCGCGCGGCATCATCGCCGGATGCACGTAGCCCTGCTTGACGTTGACCTTCTTGTCGGTGGCGCCGGACAGTGCGTTGAATTCGCCGCCGGACAGCGTCGTCGGGATCAGCACGACCGGCAGATCCGGGCCGGCGAAGGCCGGCGCGGTGATCGTGCGGTCCGGGTGGACGACGATGTGATACGCCTCCATCGACTCGGGCGTGCGCAGTCCGTGCTTGAGACACAGATTCACGATCTTGGTGGCGTCGGACACCGAGCCGCCGCCGATCGAGGCGAGCATGTCCGGCGCCGCGCGTTCGGCCGCGGCCGTCGCGGCGCAGACGTCCTCGCGCGGCACGTGCGGGCGGATCGAATCGAAGACGCCGACGCACTTCGCGCCTAGGGCCGCCTTGAGGCGCGCGACCTCGTCGGTCTTGTTGGCGAGCGTGTTGCTGGCGATCACGAAGACGCGCTTCGCCCCCTGCCGCTCGGCCTCCTCCGCGAGCGCCTCGGCCGCGGGCCGGCCGCTGTAGACGCGCTGCATCGGCGATAATTCGATCGTGGACTTGTACATGGTACGAGACCCCCCCCGGCCGTCGTGGAATGGCGAGATATCCGGGAATTGTACTCAGACTACCAATGGTGTACAAATAATTACCGGCAGGAAACAACAATGACAAGGCGGTAGATCAATTGGTCGGGCGGCTGCCGGGTGGGGCGCGCGCCCTTTCGGGAGTACGTCGATGACTGCGTCGAGCCAGATTGCGAGTTCGAATTCCGGGTCCGGACACGCCGATCCGCGCGTGCCGCCGCGCGAGGTGTGCGTGGTGCGCTACCTGCTCGACCGCTGGGCCGCGGAACGCGGCGCCGAGACCTACGCGATCTTCGACGCCGGACGCCGATACAGCTTCGCCGAGATGCGCGAACAGGCGGTGCGGGTCGCCGCCGGCCTCGCGCGCCTGGGCGTCCGGCAGGGCGACCACGTGCTCGCCTGGCAGCCGACGACGCCGGAGATGCTCGCGACCTACTACGGCATCAACTATCTCGGCGCGGTGTTCGTGCCGATCAACACCGCCTATCGCGGCCGGCTGCTGGAACATGTGATCGAGAATTCGGACGCGCGCGTCGCGGTGGTGCACGCGAGCCTGGCCGAGCGGCTGCGGGGGCTCGCGCTCGCGCAGCTGGCGCACCTCGTGATCGTCGGCGACGCCGGGACGGCCGCGGAGCCGCCGCTGCCGTCGAGCCGCTTCGCCGACCTGATCGCCGGCCCCGCGACGCCGCCGCCGCTCGAGCGGCCGATCGAGCCCTGGGACACCCAGTCGGTGATCTACACCTCCGGCACGACCGGTCCGTCGAAAGGGGTCCTGTCCTCCTATCTGCACATGTACACCAACCCCGGCCCCGAATCCTGGCCGTTCGTGACCGGCGAGGACCGCTTCCTGGTCAACAACCCGATGTTCCACATCGGCGGCATGGGACTTGCGTTCGCGATGCTGGCGCGCGGCGGCTCCATCGTGATGCCGGAGCGTTTTTCGACCGACAACTTCTGGCCCCTGGTCAGGGAACACGACGTCACCGCGATATTCCTGTTGGGGGTGATGGCGACGTTTCTGTCGAAGGCGGCGCCCGCGGCCGACGATCGCGCCCACAAGGTGCGCACCTGCTTCATCGTGCCGCTGATCGAGGGCGCGCAGGAATTTCACCGGCGTTTCGGCGTCGACGTGTACACGATCTTCAACATGACGGAGATCTCCTCGCCGATCGTGTCCGCCCCGAATCCCGGAGTGCGCGGCACCTGCGGCCGGGTGCGGGCCGGGGTCGACGTGCGCCTGGTCGACGAGCACGACTGCGAGGTCGCGCTCGGCAGCGTCGGCGAGATGCTGGTGCGCACCGACCGGCCCTGGGCGATGAGCCACGGCTACCACAAGGCGCCGGAGGCGACCGCCCGCGCGTGGCGCAACGGCTGGTTCCACACCGGCGATGCGTTCCGCAAGGACGCGGACGGAAATTTCTTCTTCGTCGACCGCATGAAGGACGCGATCCGGCGCCGCGGCGAGAACATTTCCTCTTTCGAGGTCGAGGCGGAGGTCCTCGCGTTCGCGGACGTGCGCGAATGCGCCGCGCTCGCCGTGCCGTCGGAATTCGGCGAGGACGAGGTCCTGGTGGTGGTCGCGCCGGCGCCGGGGCGCAGCGTCGATCCCGCGGCGCTGATCGGTTTCCTGGTCGAGCGCCTGGCGTATTTCATGATTCCGCGCTACGTGCGCACGCTCGCCGAACTGCCGAAGACCCCGTCCTCGAAGGTGCTGAAGGCGCAGCTGCGCGCCGAGGGGGTGACCGCGGACACCTGGGACCGCGAAAAGGCGGGGATCGTGATCCGCCGCGACCGGCTCTGATGACCGGGCGCGCGCCGCCGCGGCGCCTAGGGAAACCGGGAGCCAGCCGTTATAGTAGGCCATCGTGAAGCCCCCTCAATTGAAGACCGAAGTCCAGGAGTTCAAGCGTCTGCGCATCCTCGAGGAGGCGCGGGAGCTGTTCTTCTCCCAGGGCTACGAGGCCACCACGCTCGATGCGATCGCCGAGCGGCTGCACGTCACCAAGCCGTTCATCTACTCGTACTTCAAGAACAAGAGCGAGATCCTGAACGCGATCTGCCACGTCGGCATCTCCAGGTCCCTCGAATCCCTGGACGAGGCGCTCGCGAGCGGCCTGCCGCCGCGCGAGATGCTGCGGCTGATCATCGAGCAGGTCACCTCGATCGTGATCGCGCACCAGAAATACATCGTCGTCTACCTGCGCGAGGAGAAGAACCTCGAGCGCAAGGAGGCCAAACAGCTGATGACCCTGCGCAAGGAATTCAGCGTGCGCCTCGCCAACCTGCTCGAGGCGGGGACGAAGGCCGGGGAGTTCGACGTCGACGATGCGCTGCTGACGGCGGTGTCGATCGGCGGAATGATCACCTGGGTCGCGACCTGGTTCCGGCCCCGCGGCCATTGGTCGCAGACCGAGGTCAACATGCACATGATCAAGAAGGTCGAGCGCATGGTGCTCGCGCACCGGCGCGCGCCCGCGCAGACGGGAGGCGGCGATGAGTGAGTCGAGCTTCGCGCCGGGCAGGCTGCGGGACCGCAACGCTTTCGTCACCGGCGGCAGTTCCGGCATCAACATGGCGATCGCGCGCAGGTTCCTCGAACACGGCGCGAACGTGGTGATCGTCGCGCGCGACGCGGGACGCCTCGCGGCGGCGGAGCGCGAACTCGACGCGCTGTTCCCCGGACGCGTGCTCGCGCACAGCGCCGATGTCCGCGATCTCGCGGCGGTCGACGCGGCCGCCCGCGCCGGCGCGGACCGATTCGGGCCCTACGGCGTGGTGATCGCCGGCGCCGCCGGCAATTTTCTCGGTCCCGCCGCGCAGCTGTCCTCTAACGCGTTCGCCGCGGTCGTCGACATCGACCTGAAGGGGACGTTCCACACCTTTCGGGCCTGCCACGCGCGGCTCGCGCCGCGCGCGCGCCTGATCGCGATCTCCGCGCCGCAGGCCTCCATGCCGGTCGCTCTGCAGGCGCACGCGGCCGCGGCCAAGGCCGGCATCGAAATGCTGGTCAAGTCGCTCGCGCTGGAATGGGGCGGGCTCGACGGCGCGCGCGTCAACGCGCTCTCGCCCGGCCTGGTCGCCGGCACGCACGGCGCGGACATCTTCTGCCGGGCGGTCGGCGAGCGGCGGCTCACCGAGGGCCAACCCGTGCCGCGGCTGGCGACGCTCGACGAGGTCGCGGATGCCGCGTTGTTCCTCGCGAGCAACCTCGGCGACTACATCACCGGCCACACGCTCGCGATCGACGGCGGCCTGACGCTTTCGACCACCGCCGGCGCGATCATCGCCACCGCGACGCGCGCCGCGCTCGCCGGAGCGCCCCCCGGGCGCTGAGGACGCGCGCCGCCTCAGGTCATCTTGCGGTCGTCGAGCCCGATGCCGCGGGCGATGATTTCCTTCATGATCTCCGAGGAGCCGGCGTAGATCCGGGAAACGCGCGCGTCGGCGAACATCCGGCAGATCCGGTATTCCTCCATGTAGCCGGCGCCGCCGTGCATCTGAAGGCAGTCGTCGACGACCCGTGATTCGAGCTCGCTCGCGAGCCACTTGGCCGAGGCCGCGGTCTCGGCTCGCAGGCGGCGGGCGTTGTGCTCCATCACGCAATGGTCGACGAACACCTGCAGCGCGTCGAGCTGGGCGCGCATTTCGGCGAGCTTGAAGCGCGTGTTCTGGTAGGCCGCGACGGCCTTGCCGAACACGCGCCGTTCCTTGACGAACTGCAGCGTCAGGTCGAACGCCGCCTGGGCGTTGGCGATGTACTGGCACGCGCCGATCAGCCGCTCCTCGACGAGGAACTGGGCGAGGTAGTAAAAGCCCTGCGTCGGATCGCCGAGCACGTTTTCCGCCGGCACTCGCACCTCGTCGAAGAAGAGCTCGGAGGTGTCCTGCGCCTTCAGACCGAGCTTCTTCAGCTTGCGCCCGCGGCGGAAGCCCGGCATGTCGCGCTCGACCAGGAACAAGCCGAGGCCGTGACGCTTGTCGGGCACGGTGCGGGCGGCGACGATGAACAGGTCGCCGATCTGGCCGTTCGAGATGTAGGTCTTCGATCCGCTCAGGACCCAGTCCCCATGGTCCAGCACGGCGCGCGTCTTGATTCCGGCGAGGTCGCTGCCCGCCGACGGCTCGGTCATCGCGATGCCGAGGATCCGGCGGCCCTTGACGCAATCCTCGAGATAGCGGCTCTTCTGGTCCTCGCTGCCGAGGGCGCCGAGATAGGGTCCGACGAGCCGCGAGTGCAGCGTCATGAAGAACCCCGGCTCCCCGTGCGCCACGTTCTCCTCGATCATGATCTGCTCGTAGCGGAAGTCGTCGACCGCGGCGCCGCCGAACCGTTCCTCGGCCCACATCAGCAGAAAGCCCTGCTCGCCCGCCTTCAGGTAGGCCTCGCGGTCCACCTGGCCGGCCTCGCGCCAGCGCTCCGCGTGCGGCGCCACCTCGTTCGCGATGAACCGGCGGAAGGAATCCCGGAACATGTCGTGCTCCGCCTCGAAGATGCCCCTGGGGGCGGCGGTCGTGCCGGTGTCCGTCATGTTCCAGTTCCTCCGGTCGCGATCGGTGTGTGAAACGGCGTGCCCGCCGCGGCGCGCGCGCGCAGCCAGCGCGACGGCTTGAAGCGCGGCCCGTGGCGCTTGGCGATCCGCGCCACCTCGGCGACGAACCGGGCGATGCCGATGGTGTCGATGTAGGTCAGTGTGCCGCCCGTGTAGGCTGGAAATCCGACGCCCAGGATCGAGCCCAGGTCGGCGTCGGCCGCGTGCATGATCACGCCCTCCTCGACGCAGCGCGCGCTCTCGAGCGCCTGGATGTGCAGCAGCCGCTGTTTGACCTCGTCGACGGACGGCTGCCGCGCGGCGCGCGGATAGATCCCGGCGAGACCGGACCACAGATGCTTCCTTCCGCCGGCCGGGTATTCGTAGAAGCCGTGTCCCGAGCGGCGGCCGACGCGCTGCAGCTCGAGCACGAACTTCTTCAGGATCGCGTAGTTCACCGGGGCGACGAACTTCGCGCCCAGGTCGGTCTCGGCCTGCAGCGCCGCCTTGTACTGCAGCTCCAGCGTGACCTCGTCGGACACCGCGAGCGGTCCGACGGGCATCCCGGCGGCGACCGCCGCATTCTCGATCAGCGCCGGATCGACGCCCTCCTCCAGCAGCTTCATGCCCTCGGCGGTGTAGGCGCCGAAGACGCGCGTCGTGTAGAAGCCGCGGCCGTCGTTGACGACGATCGGCGTCTTCTTCAGGCGCGCGGCGAGATCCATCGCGTGCGCCACGGCCGCGGGGGCGGTCTCCCTGCCGACGATGATCTCGACCAGGGGCATCTTCTCGACGGGGGAGAAGAAATGCATGCCGATGAACCGCTCACGCCGCTGCGCGCCGCCGGCGAGCTGCGTGATCGGCAGCGTCGAGGTGTTGCTGGCGAAGGTCGCGCCCGCCGGAATCACCGCCTCGGCCAGGCGCGTGACCTCGGCCTTGATGTCGCGCTGTTCGAAGACCGCCTCGATGACGAACTCGGCGTCCGCGAGATCGGCGTAATCGGCGGTCGGCCGGATGCGGGCGAGCTGGTCCGCGGCCCGTTCCGGCGTCAGCCGGCCGCGCTCGACGTCGCGCCGCACCAGCGCCTCGGAATAGCCCTTGCCCTTGTCGGCGGCCTCCCGCGTCCGGTCCAGCAGCGTGACCTCGATGCCGGCGGCGGCCGCGACGTGGGCGATGCCCCCGCCCATCATGCCGGCGCCGAGGACCCCGAGACGGCGCACCGGCACCGCGGGCACGCCCGCGGGCCGATGCGCCAGTTTGTCGGCCGCGCCCTTGTTGATGAACATCGTGCGGATCAAATTGCGGGCGACCGCGCCGGTGAGCAGCCGCGCGAAATACCGCGACTCGATCTTCAGCGCGACGTCGATCGGCAGAGGGCAGCCCTCGAACACCGCCGACAGGATCGAGATCGGAGCCGGATAATTGCGCTGCGTGGTCTTCGCGGCCAGCGCCGAGCCGACCATGAAGGCCTGGGCGACCGCGGGATTGGTGATGCCGCCGCCCGGCAGCTTGTATCCCTTGCGATCCCAGGGCTGGCTGGGCTCGGGTGCCGACGCGAGCCAGTCGCGGGCGCGCTGCTCGATCTCGGCGGGCGGCGCCACGGCGTGCACCAGCCCGAGTTTGAGCGCCTGCGCGGGTTTCAGCGCGCCGCCCTCGGCGAGCACGGGCAGCGCCGCGGCGACGCCGATCAGGCGCGGCAGCCGCTGGGTGCCGCCGGCGCCGGGCAACAGCCCGACCTTGACCTCGGGAAGGCCGACCACGGCCTTCGGATCGTCGGCGAGCACGCGGTAATGGCACGCGAGGCACAGCTCGAAGCCTCCTCCGAGCGCGGTGCCGCCTATCGCCACGGCCACCGGCTTGCCCATCGTCTCGAGCCGCCGGAACGTGAGCGAAATTTCCTGGCTGAGCGCATAGGCCTGCGCCGGGGTGAGCTTGCGGTCGAACGCGGTGGCGAGTTCCTTCAGGTCGGCGCCGGCGATGAACGCGGGCTTCCCGGACCGGATCAGGATGCCCTTGACCGCCGCATCGGCCGCCGCGGCCTCGACCGCGGCCTTGAATTCGGCGACGACCGCATCGGACAGGACGTTCATCGACCGCGCCGGGTCGTCGAAGGTCAGCGTCAATATGCCGGCCGCGTCGCGCTGCGCCGTAATCACTGTCGTCATCTGGATTCCCCCGCTGGTTCCCGAGCTAGACGCGCTCGATGATCGTCGCCGTACCCATGCCGGCGCCCACACACAGGGTCACCAACGCCGTGCGCAAATCGCGCCGCTCGAGCTCATCGAGCACCGTCCCGAGGATCATCGCGCCGGTCGCGCCGAGCGGATGGCCCATCGCGATCGCGCCGCCGTTGACGTTGACCCGCTCCGGATCGAGATCGAGCTCGCGCATGAAGCGCAGCACGACGCTCGCAAACGCCTCGTTGATCTCGAACAGGTCGATGTCGCCGACCGCCATGCGGGTCCGCTTCAGCACCTTGCGCGCCGCATCGGCGGGGCCGGTCAGCATGATCGTCGGCTCGCTGCCGATCGACGCGAAGCCGCGGATCCGGGCGCGCGGCGCACGCCCGAGCCGCGAGGCCATCTTGCGCGCGCCGACCAGCACCGCCGCGGCGCCGTCGACGATGCCGCTCGAGTTGCCGGCGGTGTGTACATGGTCCAGCGCCTCGACCTGCGGGTAGCGCTGGATCGCGACCGCGTCGAAGCCGGCCTGTTCGCCCATCGCGGCGAACGCGGGCTTCAGCGCCGCGAGATCGGCCGCAGTCGCGTGCGGTCGGACGGTCTCGTCACGGTCCAGCGCGACTCCGCCCAGCAGGTCCCGCACCGCCAGCACCGCGTTCGCGAACCGGCCCTCGGCCCAGGCACGGGCGGCACGCCGCTGACTCTCGAGCGCGTAGGCGTCGACGGTCTCGCGCGAATAACCGTCGAGCGTCGCGATCAGGTCCGCGCCGATGCCCTGCGGCGCGAAGTAGGTCGCGTAGGTGACCGCAGGATCCGAGTACAGAGCGCCGCCGTCGCTGCCGATGGGCACGCGCGACATCGACTCGACGCCGCCGCCGATCACAAGGTCCGACTGGCCGGCCATGATCTGCGCGGCGGCCGTGTTGACGGCCTCGAGGCCCGAGGCGCAGAAGCGGTTGACCTGTTTGCCCGGCACCCGCTCGTCGAAGCCGGCGACCAGTGCGGCGACGCGCGCGATGTCGCTGCCCTGCTCGCCGACCGGCGAGACGCAGCCGAGGATCACATCATCCAGCAGGCGCGAATCGAGTCCGCTGCGCGCCCGCAGCGCCTCCAGGGTCTGCGCCGCGAGCTGGATCGGCGTGATCGCATGCAGCGCGCCATCCGGCTTGCCGCGGCCGCGCGGCGTCCGGACGTGGTCAAAGATGAATGCTTCGGGCATATGTCAGTCCTCGGTTTCCTGTGCGCTTCGTCCCATGCAGCCGGCGGATGTCCGCCTTCAGCTTCAGATGCATCGACTCCAGCGGCATGTCCTCGCCGACCAGCCATTGGTAGACGATGCCGATCATCGCCGCGCAGAACTGCTCGGCGATCCGCGCCGGATCGGCGTCGGCGGCGATCGCCCCGCGCGCCAGCGCCTGTTCGATCCACGCGGCGACGTCGCGCCGCTGCGTGTCGTGCACGCGGCGCACGTTGAGGCGGAATTTCGCGCCCGGGTCGATGCTGACGAACCACAGCAGGAACATCGCGCGCACCTCCGCCGGATGCTCCCGCAACATCGCCAGCTGCGCGTCGACCGCGCCGCACATCGCCTCGACGCCCCATTTGCCGCCCGTGTGCAGCGCGAGCGTCTCGCGCCAGTGCCGCGAAATCGACTGCAGCACCGCGCGCAGCAGGCCCGCCTTGGACCCGAAACGGTGCGTCGCCAGGCCGCGGCTGTAACCCGCGCGCCGGCCGATCTCGGCGAGCGTCGCGCCGGCGACGCCGCGCTCCACCAACAACTGAACCGCCGCGTCGCGCATGCGCCGGTCGGACAGCTCCGTGCGCTCGCGTTGACGCCGCGGCGGCGCAGCGCCGCGCCGGGCCCGGGACGCTTGCACAGGTTTACTTGTCGCCATCAAGTAATGATACCATCGTCACGCCGGGACCGGTCAAATCTCCCGATGGCGATGCCGGCGGCACGGGTGCGGAACATGACGTCTTTGCGCGGAAAACGGGCGATCATCACCGGCGCGGGCGGCGGCATCGGCCGCGCTGCCGCGCTGTTGTTCGCGCGCGCGGGCGCGCGGGTCCTCGCGGTGGACCGCGACGTCGACGGTTTGCGCGACACCGCCGCCGCGGGCGACGCCGACGGCGCGCTGATCACGCTCGCCGCGGACGCCGGAGACGAAGGGGACGTGCGGGCGTTCGTCGCGCGCTGCGTCGGCGAATTCGGCGGCCTCGACGTGCTGTTCGCGAACGCCGGCATCTCAGGCTCGCTCGGGCCGCTGCCCGACCAGACGGTCGCGCTGTGGCAGGAGGTGCTGCGCGTGAACCTGATCGGGCCGTTCCTCGCGGCACGTGAAGCCGCCCCGCACCTGCGCGCCGCCGGCGGCGGATCGATCATCTTCACCGCCTCGGTCGCCGGCATCGGCGCGAACGCGGGTCCGATTCCGTACTCCGCCAGCAAGGCCGGCCTCATCAGTCTCGCGCAAACGCTGGCCAACGAGTTCTACGGCACCGGCATCCGCGTCAACGCGATCTGTCCGGGACTGATCGAGACCGGCATCACCCGGCCCCTGTTCGACGATGCGCGCGCGCGCGGCAAGGTCGAAAAGCTCGGCCAGCTCAATCCGCTCGCCCGCCCCGGCGAGGCGCGCGAGATCGCCGCGCTCGCGCTGTTTCTCGCGAGCGAGGCAGCCTCCTACGTCAATGGTCAGGCGATTGCCGCCGACGGCGGACTCACCAGCACGCTGCCGTTCACCCCGGGCCGGCGCGGGTTCTGACGGTCTCGGCGCGCGCCCAGGCGATGGCGGCGATCCGCTCCACCGCGGCGGCGTAGGTCTGCGCGCGTGCGCTGACCGCCGTGCCGCGCACCAGCCGGCCGCGGATCCCGTGGCAGATCGCCGCGGCCTTGAACAGGTTGAACACGAGGTGAAACTCCAGATCCGGAATGGAATCGCGTCCGGTGCGCGCGCAATAGGCGGCGACCATCCGCTCGAGCGACGGGATCCCCAGCGCGTCCAGGTCACGGTCCGCGAGCCCCGGATAAGCGAGCGTCGGCAGACGGTAGATCATCAGGAAGTACGCGAAATCGGCCAGCGGATCGCCGAGGGTCGACAGCTCCCAGTCCAGGATCGCCAGGATCCGCGGTTCGGTCGGATGAAAGATCAGGTTGTCGCAGCGAAAATCGCCGTGGATCACCGCGACGCGACCCTCCGGCGGCGCGGCGGCGCGCAGCCATTCGACCAGGCGGTCCATGTCCGGCACCCGGCCGGCCGCCTCGTCCTGCAGGTACTGGGTCGACCAGCGGTGAATCTGGCGCCGCACGTAGTCCGTGGGCTTGCCGAAGTCGGCGAGCCCGATCGCGGCAGGATCGACCGAGTGCAGCGCGGCGATCGCCGCGTTCATCGCGTCGAAATAGGCCGCGCGCTCGGCGCGCGCGAGCTGTGGGAACGCGGTGTCCCAGAAGATGCGGCCCTGGACGCGCTCCATCACGTAGAACGGCGTTCCGATCACCGAGTCGTCGGCACAGAACGCGTGGGTCTTCGGAACGGGTACATCCGTGTGCGTGCCGAGCGCGGTCAACACGCGGTATTCGCGGTCGACCGCATGCGCGGAAGCCAGCAGCGGACCCGGCGGCTTGCGCCGCAGGACGTATTCGCGCGCTCCGGCGGTCAATAGATAGGTCGGATTCGACTGACCGCCGGCGAACTGGCGCACCGTCAGCGGACCGTCGAAGCCCTCGATGCGCGAGCGCAGATACCGGGCGAGCCGCGGCTCGTCGATTCGGTAGCCCTCGCGCACCTCGGTCGCCGTTTCCAACTCCTGCGCCGTGGCCATCGTGCCGGATGCTCCTGCAAATCGTCGGCGCACACCGTGATGCGCAAGCTGCCGATCCTGCCGCGTCACCCGGGCCGATGCAAGCCGCGCCCCCGCCGCGTTTGTTATCATCACCGCCTCCCCGGGCCCTGGCGCGTCACGATGAAAAAACTCCTTGCCGGTTTGTCGCTCGCAGCCGCGGTCGCCACCCTGATGCCGGCGACCGGTGTTGGCGAGGCGGCCGCGCGCGCGAACCTGATCGACGTCGCGAGCAGCGCGAACTGCACCACCGACCCGGCGGCATCGACGACGATTCCCGGCTGGACCACGATCGCCGGGAGTCCGGCGCTGTGGTGCCGCAGCGTCGCCGCCATCGCCGGCGCGGGCGCGGCCGCGATCGCGCCCGGCCGCATCACCAGCGGTCCTTACGGCTCCTCCGCGCTCGAGCGCGACGTCGACCTCGGAGCCGCCGGCCGCGACATCGACCGCGGCGCCGCGACCTATCGCCTGAGCGGCTGGCTGGGCGCGACCGGATCGCCCACGGCCCGCGCCAGCCTGACGTTGATATTCCGCGATGCCGCCGGCCGGCCGCTGCCGGGCTCGGCACGCATCGAGAGTCCCGCGGCCACCGCGCAATCGGCGTTCGCCCTGCGCAGCGCGAGCGGCGCGGTGCCGCGGCATGCGCGCAGGGTCAGCGTGGTTCTGCGCCTCGAGGCGGGGTCCGGGCCGACCAAGGGAGACGCCTACGCCGCCCGACTGGGCCTTGCGCTGCAGCCCGACCTGCCGGCGCCGGCCGCCGCGCCGCCGCCGTCGACGGTGCCGCGATTCGACCACGTTTTCCTGATATTCATGGAGAACACGAGTTACCGACAGGTGATGGGGGATGCGGCGGATGCGCCCTTCATCCACGCGCTCGCGGCCCGCGGCACGCTGCTCGCGCGGTACACCGCGGTCTATCACCCGAGCGACGAGAACTACCTGGCGGTCGCGGACGGCGACACGGCGGTGCACGGCGCGGTGTACTTTCCGCACATCCACCTGATGCTGCCCCATCTCGGCGACCGCCTCGAGGCGGCCGGCAAGACCTGGAAGGCGTACGAACAGGGCATGGGCACCCCCTGCAACACGACCACCCGGTACGACAAATATTACGAGCCAGACGACGCGCCGTTCGTCAATTTCGTCAACGTCATCGGCAATCCGGCGCGTTGTCAGGCGCACCTGGCAGACACGAACATCCTGGCATCGGACCTGCGCAGCGCCGCCACGACGCCGGATTTCGCGTGGATCGCGGCCGACGACTTCGACGACGGCGAAGACGCCGGCAACGGCTCGCCGGCGAGCCTGCGCGCCCAGGACGCCTGGTTGAAACGCACGCTCGCGCCGCTATTCGCCTCCCCGGCGTGGCGCACGCAGCGATCGCTGCTGATACTGACCTGGGACGAGTCGAGCTCGACGACCAGCAACCACGTCGCGGCGATTCTCGCCGGCTCGCGCGGCAGCGTGCGTCGCGGCTTCGTCAGCCGCGTCCGCTACGATCATTACAGCACCGGGCGCACGATCGAGGAGGCGCTCGGGCTGCCCGCGTTCACCGCGAACGACGCCTTCGCACGGCCCATCAACGATGCGTTCGTGACGCCGCCGCGCTGACCCGTACGCACCCGGCGCGGCGCCGGCGCCAGGGGTCAGTTCATTTCGCCGGCGGGCAGCGGCAAGTGCGCGTCGATGATGTTCTCGCCGCGGAACAGGAACGTGTAGCGCTTGAAGCCGACATAACGGCCCTTCGTGTCGCGGGCATTGATCGTCGCCTCGACGATCCAACCAAAGCGGCGCTTCTCGCGCATCAACAGTCCGCCGCCGACCGAGGTCAGCGAGCCCGGAACGGGTTTGGACAAGTCGCGCAGCTGCATCGAGCCGGGGTCCGCCAGGTGCTCCTGAAAATAATGGCGGATCGCGTCCGTGTAATGGATGGGCTCATCGCCGTACTTGGTCATGGCCATCGCGGTGGGCGGCGGCGCCCTCGAAGCTTCGATCGCGGGTGCGGGCGCCGCTGCGGGTGCGGACCCGTCGGCCGGCGCTTGGGCCGGCCTCGCCGGCGAAGGCTCCACGATCCAGGTGTCGACGAGGCATTTCCACGCGCCGTCGGCTTGTTTTCTCCAGATCTCGACCACGCGACCGCTGATCGTCGTCGGCGCGCCGCCCGCGTCGGCGAAACTCAGCCGGTACGCGTCGAGCGCATAGGCTAGATCGCCGCTCGGCGCGATCTTCAGCTTAAGCGCGTGCCAATCGAACGAGACGCCGGGGCGCGCCAGAAGCCGGGTCACGGACGCGCGCACGCGCTGCCGGCCGCTCGCAAGGCCATCCCGCGGCAGCAGCACGATGGCATCATCCGCGTAGAACGCCATCCAGGCGTCGACGCCGGCGTCATGCGCCGCGGCGCTCCAATCGGCGTCCGCCTTGCGCACCTGCGCCTCGGCCGTGACGGCATCCACCGCGGGGGCGGCGACACCCGGCCGGCACAGGCCCGAACCCACCACGGCCAACGACATCCAGAACACCCGGCGCGCGCTTTTCATTGTTCGACCCGTAGGCTGACGATCCCGGTGCAAGTTTAACGCAGGCGCCCGGGCATCGCGGCTCGTAATACAATCGGCGGCGGCGCGAGCCGCCTACGCCGCGCGAACAGGCTTCACTTCAGGGGGAACTCGATGAGCAAAAGCCAGAATTCGATCGGTCGACGCGCCTTCGTCACCGGCGCCGGTGCCGGCGCCGCCACGGCGGCGCTTGCCGTGGCGGCGGGCCAGGCGCGCGCCGGGGAGGCCGACGCGCCCCCCGCGCGCTGGCAACCGACGTTCGAGAAGCAGGACGCCTGGATGGAACTGCCCGGACGCCACCGTTTCGTCTTCGACTGCGCGAGCGCGAAGGGCGCCGGCGATGGCGTCGATTTCGCCGACACCTATTTCCGCGCCAGTCAAAGCGGCTACCAGTTGGCGCCGGCGGATCTCGCGGTGATCCTGATCCTGCGTCATTACGCCACCGTCTTCGCGTACGACGATCGGATCTGGGCGAAGTACGGCGCCGAGTTCAGCAAAATGCTGAAATTCACCGACCCGAAAACCAAGGCGGCGCCGGTCCGGAACGTCTACCTGAACGACGCGGAGCCGGACCCGAAGAAGAAGGATAAGGATAAGGAGGAGAATACCGCGACGCTCGCCGCGCTCGCGCAAAAGGGCGTGCACTTCGCCGTTTGCGGTCTCGCGACGCAGGGGATCGCCGACCATCTCGCCGGCAAGGACAAAACCAAGAGCGCGGCCATCCATGCCGAACTGGTCGCCGCGATGATTCCGAACGGGCACCTGATGGCCGCCGGGATCGTCGCGCTCAATCGCACCCAGGAACATGGTTATGCGATCGCCCACATGGGCTGACGCGGAGACTGGAATGGACGTTTCACAACGACTCGCCGCGCTGCGCGCGGCGATGGTGGCGGCCGGCGTCGAGGCCTGTGTCGTCCCGAGCGCCGATCCGCACTTGTCGGAATATCTGCCTCCGCGCTGGCAGGCGCGCGAGTGGCTGTCGGGCTTCACCGGTTCGGCCGGGACGCTCGTCGTCGGCCCGGCCCAGGCGGGCCTGTGGACCGACAGCCGCTACTTCGAACAGGCCGAACACGAACTCGCCGGCAGCGGCATCGAACTGATGCGCCAGCGCGTCGCGCACGCGCCCGAGCACATCGCCTGGCTCGCCCTGCGCCTCGCGCCGCGGAGCACCGTCGCCGTGGCCGGCGATTCGATCAGTCTCGCGCAAAAGCGCGCGCTCGAACTCGCGCTCGGTGCGCGCTCGATCGCTCTGCGGCTCGATCTCGACCTGCCGGGATCGATCTGGCGCGACCGGCCGGCGCTGCCCACGGCGCCGATCCACGCGCATCCGGCGTCCTTCGTGTGCGCCACGCGCGGCGCCCGCTTCGCGGAACTTCGCGCGGCGATGCGCGCGGCCGGCGCCACCCACCATCTCGTCAGCACACTCGACGACATCGCCTGGCTCACACTGCTGCGCGGCGCCGACGTCCCCTACAACCCGGTCTTCTGCGCGCATCTGTTGATCGCCGAGGCCGCGGCCACGCTGTTCGTGCCGCCGGGGAAGATCGACCGCGCTGTCGGCGCGGCGCTCGCGGCCGACGGCATCGAGTGCGCCGACTATGCGACCGTGGGCGTCGCGCTCGCGGCGCTGCCCGCCGGCACGCGGCTGCTGTTCGATCCGGCGCGCATCGCCGCCGCGCTCGCCGCCTCGATACCCGCGGCAGTCGAGCACGTCGAACAGGCCAATCCCTCGACGGCCGCGAAGGCGCGCAAGTCGCCGGGCGAGCTCGAACACTGGCGCGAGACCATGCGTCGCGACGGCGCGGCGCTGGTGCGCGGCGTCGGCGCGATCGAAGCGCGGCTGCGCGGTGGCGGGTGCCTGACCGAACTCGACGTCGACGCGATGCTCACCCGGGAACGCGCGCGCGAGGCGGACTTCGTCGGACCCTCCTTCGCAACCATCGCCGGCTACGGCGCGAACGGGGCGCTGCCGCATTACCGCGCGACCGAGGCGCGCCACGCGACGCTCGCCGCGCGCGGCCTGCTGCTGATCGACTCCGGCGGCCAGTATCTCGGCGGCACGACGGACATCACCCGCGTCTGGGCGTTCGGCGCAACCACGCCCGAGGAGCGCGAGGATTACACCCGCGTGCTCCAGGGGCTGATCGCCCTCAGCCGCGCGCGCTTTCCGGCCGGCGCGAGCGGACCGCAGCTCGATGCGCTCGCGCGCGCGCCGCTGTGGGCCGCCGCGGCCGACTACGGTCATGGAACCGGCCATGGCGTCGGCTATTTCCTCAACGTCCACGAAGGTCCGCACGGGATCCGCGCACCCACCACCGGCGGGGCGTTGGTGCCGCTCGAACCCGGCATGGTGAGTTCGATCGAGCCGGGCTTGTACCGTCCCGGCCGGCACGGCGTGCGCCACGAGAACCTCGTCGTGGTGCGCGAAGCCGCGACATCCGAGTTCGGGCGCTTTCTCGAATTCGAGACCTTGACCTTGTGTCCGTTCGACACGCGCGCGCTCGAGCCCGCGCTGCTCGACGAGGCCGAGCGCGACTGGCTGGATCGATATCACGCACGGGTTCTGGCCGAACTCGCGCCGCGGGTCGCGGGCGCGGACCGCGCCTGGCTCACGGCGCGTTGCGCGCCGCTCGCGCCGCTCAGGCCGGGTGCATCCCGCAGCGCTCCTTGATCGGCGCCGTCGCGGGCGAAGCCAGGTAGTCGAGCAAGGCGCGCGCAAGCGCGGGGTCGGCGGCGTTCGCCGAAATTCCACCGGAGAACGTCGTGATGGTCTGGATCGGCGCGGGCAGCGGTCCCACGACCCGGATGCCCGGGACGTTCAGCAATTCGCTCAGTTGTTGAAAACCGAGTTCCGCGGCGCCGCTCGCGACCAGCGAGCCGACCGGCACGCCGGGCGGCGGCACGACGATGCGGGCGCGAATCTGCTCGAGAATGCCCCAGCCGGCGAACAACTTCTCCAGGTACACGCCGCTCGGCCCGGTGGAGTAACTCAACGACCGCGCCGCGAGCACCGCGGCCCGGACCGCCGCCTCGTCGCCGAGCGCGGGGACCCGAGCACCGTCGCGCACGGCGATCGCGACGCCCGACGTGACCAGATCGACGCGGCTGCCGGCGAGCACGTGGCCGGACGCCATCAAATTGTCGATCGCCTGACCCGAGAGAACCACGACGTCCACGGCCTCGCCGGCCGCAACCCGCTTGACGACGTCGACACCGCCCGCGGCTTCGGTGGCGACCCGCCGACCGGTAGCCGCCGCGAAAGCGACGGCGAGTTCGGCAAGCACTTCGCGCGCCGCCATCGACGAGATCAGCCTCAACGTCCCGCCCACTACGGCTTCGCTGCCGCTTGCGGCTCGACGTAGATCGCCAGACCGCTGCCGGACTTTTGCATCATGACCGCCGACGTGCCGAGTCCCAGCCCGAACGCCCCGCTGCCGGAATACGTGGTGTTGCCGATGCCGACACCGAGCGATCCGCCCGGCCGGTCCGCAAGTCCCTGCAGCAACACGCCGTTCGCGCCGAGCTTTGCGGCCTCGGCCTTCAGCCGGGCGATGACCGCATTCATCTTGCCCTGCGCCGTAAACGCCAGGGAATCCCGGCTGGAAGTCTCCAGGATCGCGATCCGTTCATAGGGCACCGTCGGCGGCTGCATGTAAATCGTCACCTGATCCGGCGAGATCGGCGGCCGCGCCGTCCCGACCAGCACGTGCGACGTGACGCAGCCGGCAAGCGTGAGGCCTGCGAGTGCCGCGGTCACGCACAGGCGCGTCATGGGTCTCTGTCGATGCATGCTGGTTTCGAGTGATCTTGCGATGCGAATCACGATACGCTCGCATCCGGACCGGAGTCAAAAAAAAAGGGCTTTAAGGATGACGCCACGAATCGCCGCTCTGCTCATTCCATTTCTCGGACTCTGCACCGTTCAGGGTGGCACCGCGGCTCACGCCGCCGACACGCCGGCCGCACCCCATGTCGAAGTGTTTTCGCCGACGGGCACGGTCAAACACGTGCGTCAGGTCCGGGTCCGGTTCAGCGCGCCCATGGTCGCGCTCGGCGACCCGCGTCTGCCGTCGCCGTTCCACATCGACTGCCCCGCGTCGGGTCATGGCCGGTGGGCCGACGAGCGCGACTGGGTGTACGACTTCGATGCCGATCTCGACGGCGCGCAGCGTTGCACGTTCCGCCTGCGCGCCGGCGTGCGCGCGCTCGATCGGGTGTTCTTCACGGTGCGCGGGACGCCGGGGTCGCGATGAACGCGATACCGCCCGCCTGCCGCGCCGCCTGTGCGCGCTGGGATATCGCGCCGACCGAACAGGTCCTGGTGATCCGCGTCGCGCTGCAGACGCTGTGCGTGTACGAGGACGGCGTACTGGCGCGCACCTTGCGCTGTTCCACGTCGCGCTTCGGCACCGGCCAGGTCGAGGGCTCGTATCGCACGCCGCTCGGACTGCATCGCATCGCGGAGAAAATCGGCGCCGGCGAGCCGGCGGGAACGGTGTTCAAGGGTCGCCGGGTCGTCGGACACACCGCCGAGGCGGCCTTCGCGAACGCGACGATCACCACGCGGATCCTCTGGCTCGAGGGCCTCGAACCCGGACTCAATCGGGGCGGCACGCTCGATTCTCACGCGCGGTTCATTTACATTCACGGCACCAGCGATCAGGCGGCCATCGGCAGGCCCGCCTCGCACGGCTGCATCCTGCTCGCCGACGCGGATCTACTATGGCTGTTCGACCGATTGCCCCCCGCGAGCCTGGTGTGGATCCAGGAGGAGTGAGGGGCGCGCACGACGAGGAGAATATGGAGATGAAGGGACGAGTGGCATTGGTGACGGGCGGTGGACGGGGCATCGGTCGCGAGGCGGCCTTGCTGCTCGCCGCGGCGGGCGCGCGCGTGATGATCGTCGCGCGCAGTGCGTCGGAACTCGCGGACGTCGGGCTCGACTATGTCGCCGCCGACTTGGGCACCCCCGAGGGCTGTGCGCTGGCGGTTGCCGAGACCGAGCGACGCTTGGGTCCCGTCGACGCGCTGGTCGTCAATCACGGCATCGGCTCGGCGCACGAACGGCTCGTCTGGGAACAGGATCCCGCGGTCTGGCGCGAGACGATGCGCATCAATTTGGACGGCCCGTTTGAACTTGCGCGTCTGACGGTAGGCGGCATGTGCGCGCGCGGCTACGGCCGCGTCGTGTTCACGAGTTCGACCGCGGGCGAGAAGGCCGAGCGTTCCGGCAGCGCCTACACGGCCTCCAAGCACGGCCTCATTGGCCTCGCCCGCGCGGTGGCGCAGGACGCGGGTCCGTTCAACGTCACGTCGAATGCCGTGCTGCCGGGCTGGGTGCGCACCGCGATGGCCGAACGCTCGGCGGCGATGAGTGCCGCCCAGCGGGGCGTCAGCGTCGAGCAAGTGTGGCGCGAGCGTGCCGCGATCTATCCGCAGAACCGGGTACTCGAGCCGGTCGAGGTGGCGCGGGTGATCGCCTTTTTGTGCAGCGAGGCGGCCGGCGGCGTCAACGGCGAGGCGATCACCGTCGCGCTCGGCGGGATCTGGTAGGCGTCTCAGCGCGCCGGCGGATGCAGGCGCATGTAGCGCAAATAGTCGATCAGATCGGCAAGGTCCGCATTCGACATCGCGGCCACGGAGAATCCGTGCATTTTCATGCCCGGCCACGCGCGCACGCTCGCGGGATCACGGATCAGCCGCACCAGCGCCCGCGGCTCGAGATAGGCGGTCGGGTTCATCGGGCGGTTCAAATCCGGCCCGATCGATCCCGCGCCGTCCCCGTTCATCCGGTGACACGCGAAACAATTCTTCTGAAATGCGCGAAAGCCGTCCGTCACCTGCGCCGGAGGATCGCCGGCCGGATAGGCGTGCGGGAACTCCGCCCGCGGGTCGGCCAGGACTTTGAACGAGGCGACTTGATACGGCCACTCTTCGTCGCCGATCGCGGATGCCCGTGCATTGGTCCAGACGACGTAGAACGGACCCGCAGAGACCGCCTTGCCGGGCAGGTGCGGCCAGGGGTGCGCGGGGTCCTCGATCGCGAGATAGGCCTTGGCGGCGCCGGGTTCGTTGCGCAGCAGGCGCGAGGCCCGCAACACCGCCGAGAAGCCATCCGTCGCGTTGCACTGAATCACCGCCCCGCTCGGCAGCTTCAACCCGGCGAACAGGCCGGCGAGAGGGACCACCTCGAATCGCGTGAATTCGCGGCCGTAGATGCTATCGGGAACGTTGAGCGTGCGCCGATCGGGCCGGGCGAGCAATTGCGCCGGGGTGTAGACGAGCCGCTCGGCACCGGCCACGATCCGCAAAGTGGCCGCCGGCGCGGCGGCGCACAGCGCGCCCAAGGCGAGTGTCGCCAGAATCCGTTTCATCGGGGCTCCGGAAAAATTGCGCGGGCGCCATTCTAACGTCGCCGAGCGCTGTCGGTCCCGCAAATCAACGGTGCTCCGTCCGCACCTCGCGCGCACCTCGCTCGCACCCCGCCCGGCCCCGGCGTCCGTCCGCTGGCACACATCGGAACGGGCGGCATTGGCGCAGGCTCCCGACACGGGCGAGCCGGCAAGGCGATAGGATCCCTCAATCGATCCAATCGAAACCATTGCTTTGATCAATCGTCGCGACGGACCCTACACTGCACCCCGTACCAGTCCGCAGCCAGCAAAGGAACAAGCCATGACAACCGAATCCCGATGCCCATTCTCCGGAGACGCCCGCAAACACGCGGTCGCCGGAGCCCCGTCGAATGCCGCCTGGTGGCCGAATCAACTGAGACTGGAACTCCTGCACCAGCGCTCCCCGAAAGCCGACCCCCAGGGCGGGCAGTTGAATTATGCCCGGGAGTTCGCGAGCTTGGACCTCGATGCCGTGATCAAGGATCTCCATGCGCTGATGACCGACTCCCAGGACTGGTGGCCTGCGGACTTCGGGCACTACGGCCCCTTGTTCGTGCGCATGGCATGGCATGGCGCCGGCACCTATCGCACCGGCGACGGGCGCGGCGGCGCGGGCAGCGGCAGCCAGCGCTTTGCTCCGTTGAACAGCTGGCCGGATAACGTCAACCTGGACAAGGCGCGGCGGCTGTTGTGGCCGGTGAAGCAAAAGTATGGCCGCAAGATCTCCTGGGCGGATCTGATGATCCTCGCCGGCAATGTTGCGCTGGAGTCGATGGGGTTCAAGACCTTCGGCTTCGCCGGCGGACGCGTGGATATCTGGGAGCCGGAAGACGACACCTACTGGGGTTCGGAGAAGGCCTGGCTGGGTGACCAACGCTATTCGGGCGACCGTGATCTGGAGAACCCGCTCGCGGCGGTGCAGATGGGATTGATCTACGTCAATCCGGAAGGCCCGAACGGCAAACCGGATCCACTCGCCGCGGCGCGGGATATCCGCGAGACCTTCGCGCGCATGGCCATGAATGACGAGGAGACCGTTGCACTCATCGCCGGCGGTCATACCTTCGGCAAGACCCATGGCGCCGGCGACGCCGCACTGGTGGGCGCGGCTCCCGAGGCGGCCGGCATCGAGGAACAAGGCTTGGGCTGGAAGAGCAGCTTCGGCTCGGGCCTCGGCGGGGACACGATCAGCAGCGGGTTGGAAGTCACCTGGACGCGCACGCCGACCCGTTGGAGCAACGACTATTTCTCGAACCTGTTCGGCTACGAGTGGGAGCTCACCAAGAGCCCGGCCGGCGCGCACCAATGGAAACCCAAGGGCGGCGCGGGCGCCAATACCGTTCCCGACGCCGCGGATCCGTCGAAACGTCATGCGCCGGCGATGTTGACCACCGACCTCGCTCTGCGCGTCGACCCGGCTTACGAAAAGATATCGCGCCGATTTCACGAGCACCCGGATCAGTTCGCGGACGCGTTCGCCCGCGCCTGGTTCAAGCTCACGCATCGCGACATGGGCCCCAGGTCACGTTACCTCGGCCCGCTCGTGCCGAAGGAACAACTGTTGTGGCAGGACCCGGTCCCCGCGGTGAATCACCCCTTGATCGACGGCGCCGACATCGCGTCGCTGAAGGCGTCGATCCTCGCTTGCGGACTTTCCGTGCCACAACTCGTCAGGACGGCCTGGGCCTCCGCCGCCACGTTCCGCGGCAGTGACAAGCGCGGCGGTGCAAACGGCGCGCGCATCCGACTGGCGCCGCAAAAGCATTGGGAGGTCAACCAACCCGCCGAGCTCGCCCAGATTCTGTCGAAACTCGAGGCGATCCAGGGGCAATTCAACGGGGCGCAGGCCGGCGCCAAGAAGGTCTCGCTCGCGGACCTGATCGTTCTCGGCGGCTGCGCCGCGATCGAGTCTGCCGCCCGCAAGGCGGGCCATGAGGTGCACGTTCCGTTCACCCCCGGGCGAACGGACGCCTCGCAGGACGAGACCGACCTGGAATCCTTCGCCGTGCTCGAACCCATCGCCGACGGCTTCCGCAACCACGCGCGCAAGGGACTCGAGGAGCGGTCGGCGGAGATGCTGCTGGACAAGGCGCAGTTGCTGACACTCACCGCGCCCGAGATGACGGTGTTGATCGGGGGCCTGCGCGCGCTCAACGCGAACGTCGGTGAGGCGCCGCACGGGGTGTTCACCCGGCGGCCCGGAACCCTGACCAATGACTTCTTCGTGAACCTGCTCGATATGCGCACGCAATGGCGGCGTTCCGCGACCCAGGAGGGCGTGCTGGAAGGCCGCGATCGGACCACGGGCGCGCTGAAATGGACCGGCACCATCGTCGACCTGGTGTTCGGATCGAACGCGCAGCTGCGGGCGCTCGCCGAGTTCTACGCGAGCGCGGACTCGGCGAATGCGTTCGTGAACGACTTCGTCGCGGCCTGGACCAAGGTGATGAACCTCGATCGCTTCGATCTGGCGTGACGGTGACGAGGCGGCCGCATCCCGGCGCCGGATCATCCGGCACGGGTCGCGGCCGCGGCGCGGGGTTCGACCTATAATCGATCGATGTCGAACCCCGATGCCGGCGCCGCGGCGGACCAAACGGCGTGTCACCGGCAGGTACGAGCTGTTGCGGGACCCCCGGGCGACCGGCTGGACGGCGTGGACTGCCTGCGCGGCAGCGCAATCGCCCTCGTGTTGCTGAACCACGTGAACATGCGGCTGGTCATCGCGGGCATCCCCTACGGTCGATCCTTGCCACGCCAGGTGTTCGATGCGCTCGCATGGAACGGGCAATGCGGCGTGCAGATATTCTTCGCGGTGTCCGGCTTTCTGATCACCGCCACCTCGCTGCGCCGCTGGGCGGCTCCCGGCGCGATCCGGCCGCGGGAATTCTACCGGCTGCGCATCGCGCGCATCGCACCGCTGCTGATGGCGTTGCTCGTGATCCTGAGCCTGCTGCATTTCACCGGCTCGACGTGGTTCCGGGTCCGGGCCGAAACGGGGGGCCTGGGCCGCGCACTCGTCGCGGCGTTGACGTTTCACATCAATGTGCTCGAGTCCCGCCGGGGCTATCTGCCCGCCAACTGGGACGTACTTTGGTCGCTGTCGGTCGAGGAAACGTTCTACCTTTTCTTCCCCTGGTGCCTGTTGTGGCTGGGTCGCGGCCGCCGGCTGACCGCGCTCCTGATCGGACTGGTCGCCATGGGGCCGATCGCGCGCACGCTGCTTGCGGGTCACAACGAGGTGTGGCGGGAGTACTCCTACCTCGGCGGGATGGATGCCATCGCGCTCGGCTGCCTGACCGCGCTGCTCGTGAACCGGCGGCGGATCTCCGACCGCGCCTCGATCGCGCTTCGCACCGGCGGCACCCTCCTGATGCTGTTCATCTTGTGCCTGTCGATCCCGGTGCATCGGCTCGGCCTCGCACGCGCGGGCCTCGACATGTCGCTGCTTGCGCTCGGGACCTGCATGGTGATCGCCGCGGTCGCGCAATCGGCGGCGGCGGGAGGCAAAATCACGGCGCCGCTGCGCCTGCTCGGACGGCGCAGCTATGAGATCTATCTGACCCACATGTTCGTCGTGATCGGCGGCTTCGCGCTCTATCTGCGGGCCGGCGGGCCGCCGCACGCGGTGCCAATCTTGTTCATCGGTGTGATCCTCTGCGCCGCGGCGCTCGGCGAGTTCGTCGGGCGCTGGTACTCCGACCCCCTGAATCGACTGCTCCGGCGACGCCGCGACGGGGCGGGTCCGCGTGCCGGCGCCCCGCCGCCACTTGGCCCGCCCGTCCGGCTGGAGTAATGTCCCCGCGGTGGCCGGAGAGGCGGGGTCGGGACGCGTCAACTCGGAGGAGACAACATGCTGGTCGTGACCACGGAGAATGTGAGCGGCTTTCGGGTCCGGGAAACCAAGGGCCAGGTCTTCGGCGTCGTGGTGCGCAGCCGCGGCATCGGCGGCAACCTCATGGCGGGGCTGCGCTCCCTCGCGGGTGGGGAAATCACGGAGTACACCCAGATGCTGGAGGAGGCGCGGCGCCACGCGGTCGATCGCATGGTGCGGAACGCCACGATCATGCAGGCCAACGCGATCGTGATGATGCGCTTCGACTCATCGGAGATCGGCCAGACCATGACCGAGGTCGTCGCGTACGGCACGGCCGTCGTGATCGAGAAGGCGGACTGAGCTTGTTGCGCACCGTGCTGCTGCTGGCCGCGCTCGCCGCGAGCGTCGTCGGCGCCGGACTGATGCTGGCGGGCATCCGCAGTCCGGGCGCGCAGCTGTTGGTCGCGGGCGCGGTGATCGGGCTCGGCACGCTGTTCGAACGCTGGCGTTACCGCGGCGATCAAGCGCGGCCCGGCGCGCCCTGGGAGCGCACCGACGAGCGCTTCGAGGATCCGCACACCGGCGAAACCTTCGAGGTCTACTTCGACCCGCGCAGCGGCGAGCGCCGCTACGTGCGCGCCGACCGGACCGCGCCGCCTCAGGGCTCCTTGAAGGAGTAGGCGACGGTCAGGCCGACGGTGCGAGGGCGGCTCACGAGCGCCTGGTAGTACTGTCCCCACTGGCTCGGATCGGTGTAGGAATTCACGCCGATCCGGTTGGTCAAGTTGTCGACGTACAACGTCCCCATCCAATGCGACTGGGTGTAGCTCACCCGCGCGCCGACCAGCGTGTAGCTCGGGACCGTCGGAATCGTCGCCGACAACGCCGGCAGCATCGCGCTCTGGTAATGCGCCGTCACGGAGGCGCGCAATGCGCCGGCGCCGACCGGCACATCGCCGTAGGTAATCGTCGCGGCAAGCGTGTTCTTCGGCGTGCCGGGCAGCGCGGAACCGGGCGGCGGCGGCGGCACCGACAGCCCGATCAGCGCGAGCGAGGAGTACGAGGTCAGCTTGGTTTGATCGTAGGTGTAGTCGAGCTGCGTCGTCCAGCGGTCGGCCACGCGGGCGAGCACCTCGCTCTCGAGGCCCCGGCTGTAGGCATTGCCGACGTTGAGCGCCCCGGGCAGCGCGAGCGGCGTCAGGAAGGCCGCCTCCTGGACGTTGTGCCACTGCATGTCGTAGACCGCGGCCGAATACTGCAGACGATCGCGCACAGCGCCCTTCACGCCGACCTCGTAATTGTCGACGGTGTCGGGCGCGACCTTGAACAAGCCCGGGTCCGTCACATAGCCGACCGCGGCCTCGTTCGGCGGCAGCGCGTTCACCGCGCCGCGGCGGAAGCCCTGCGACCAGGTCGCGTAGGCGAGATTCTTCCGATCGATGCGGTAGGAGACGTTGAGCTTCCACAGCGCCTTGCGCCACGCATAGCCCTGGGATTCGTTGGCGACGTAGCCCGGCCCGTCGAACAACAGGCCGGTCTGTTGGGACTGGGAAACGGTCTGGCGGAACAGGCGCGCGCCGCCCGTCAGGCTCCAGGACTTCGACAGGTGCCAGGTGAATTCGCCGAACGCCGCGGCATCGGTGTATTTCGTCTGGAAGTCGCCGATGTAGGCCTGGTCCTGGACGATCGGAATGCCGTCGATCACATTCGGCGTGCCGGGCGTGAACGCGGTCTCGCCGATGCCGCACACCGACGGCGAGACGCCGTCGCCGGCGCCGTAGACCGGTGTACAGGCATTGTAAAAATCCAGGTATCCGGGGTAGAAGTCGTGTTCGCGGATCCCCGTCGTCTCGCTCTTGTAGAAGACGCCGGCCACCCATTCGTAGCGTTCGCCCGGCTTCGACGCGAGGCGCAGCTCCTCGGTCCAGGGTTTGTCGTCGTAGCCCTGGCGGCCGACGACCAGCACGCGCGGATTCGCGCCGTACAGCGCCGGATAGAACGGAAAGTAGTCGTACAGCGAGGTGACGTCGCCGACCGCATCGTTCTTGTGTTCGGCCCAGGAAGAGTTCGACGTCAGCGTCGCGAAGCCGAGCTCGGCCTCGACGGTCATGGCCACCAGATCGACGGTGTCGTGCGTCGTCGCCGGAATGTAATCCGACGACGCCAGCGCCTTCAACCCATAGTACGGCGCCGCATACGGATATCCGCCGGCCGAGGCCGATTGATGGTAATAGGACAATTGCGCGCGCAGATCGTCGTTCGGCTTCCACGACGCGGACACGCGCGCGGTGCGGTACAGGTAGTCGTTGACGCCGCGCTTCGCATAGGTCGCCGGCGGGCTCAACAGATTGCCGGGCTGTGCCGGCACCGGCGCGCCGTTCGAGTCGAGCACGTACAGATCCGGCTGGTCGATGAATCCCGCATCGCTCGTGTAGCCGGCGTTCAGGCGCAGCGCGAACGTGTCGCTTAGCGGGACGTTCAACATGCCGTTCACGTCGTAATTCGGCGCATGGGTGTGCGCCGTGTCGCTCACCCCCGTCTCCACCCTGGCGTCGAAGCCCCGCGGGTCCGGCGCGTTCTGGACGTAGCGGATCGTGCCGCCGAGGGAGCCGGATCCGTACAGCGTGCCCTGCGGCCCGCGCAGAATTTCGACGCGTTTCAGGTCCTGCAGACGCAGGTTGAAGAACAGCGGCGTGTCGTCGACGTAGGTCGCGACCGGCTGGACGATAGGCGAAGACTGGATGAACTCGCCGGACGTCGAATCGCTGTTCAGGCCGCGGATGATCAACGCGGAGCCGTTGACGCCGCTGAACGGGCCCTTGTCGGTGACGTCGATGCCGGCGACCGAGTGCGCCAGATCGTTGACGTCGACGATGCCCGCCTGCGCGATCGCGGCGCCGGAGATCGCGGTGATGCTTGCCGGAATGTCCTGCGCCGACTCGGCATGCCGCGTCGCGGTGACGATGATCTCCTTCAGGCCGTCGTCGGCGGCGGCGGCCGACGCTCCATGGAGCGCGGCAAGGACGCCCAACATCACGGGGGTCAATTGGGCGCGCGGACGGCGGCGGCCCTGCGTCTCGTTCGCGGCGGAACGACGGGTACGAGTCATGTTCTTGCTCCCTTCGGCGCGGCCGCTTCAGCGGTCTTCGCGCGGTTAACGCCATTAACCCCCGTGGGCATAGATAACGCGCGTCCTCGCGATTGTCAATCCGCGCCGCGGCCTGGCGCCGCGCCACGGTCGCCTCTCGACGCGGCTAGGCGGGCGCGAGATAGCGCCGGGCGATGTCCCAGAGCCAGCGCTGCGTCGCCCGGATCTCCGCCGGCGTCGGCCGGTGCAGCAGCAGCCGGTCATGCGGGAACACGAGACGGATCAGCAGCGTCGCCTTCACGATCCGGTAGAAGTCGGTGGCATCCACGCGCCGGAACGCACCGGTGCGCGCGCCCGCGCGCAGCAGCGCGCGCAAGCGCGAATGCATCGCCGCGAGCGGCCCCTTGGAGAAGTTCTCGTCGAACGAGCCGCCCGCCGCGAGAGTCACATAGTCCATGCCGCCTCCGGGCATCGCGAAATCGGTGAGCGCGAGCCGCACGTACGCGGGATGGGACATCTTGAAGAGCACGAAGGCGTCGAGCGAACTGCGCATCGCGGCCACCGGATCCAGCGACGCCGGCGGCTGGAACTGGTCGGCGAGCAGCGCGACGAAGCGACGCGACACCTCGACCAGCATGTCATCGCGGCTGTCGAAATGTTTGTAGATGGCGGGGACCTGGACGTCGAGGGGCGCGGCGACGTCGCGCAGCGCGAATCCAAACACCCCCTTGACCGCGATCAACCGTTCGGCCATGTCCAGGATGCGCTGGCGCGTCGGCGCCACGCCCCTGCCGACGCTCCGCGTCGCCGTCATTGTGTCACTCCCGTGGTCCGGCTTTTCGCGGCACTCTGACAGACGGGGGCCGGCCGGGCAAGCGCGGGCCGCCTTGCTTTTGCCGGGGTCCCTGGTTTACTTTCGCAGGGGTCGGGGAGTTAATGATTTTAACCTCCTGCATCCAACGCCGGGGAAAACACGATGGACTCAGCGCGCCTGCCGGACGGACTCGGCGTCGGACCGCACAACAAGGCCGCCTGGGACCAGCCCGCGGCGCGCCGCCGCGGACTCATGGATCTGCACCGGCTGCACCGCTACGGATCGAGCTTCCGCGCCCCGCAGGTGCTGCCGCTCGCGACCTGCCACGACTACCGGCTGCACGACCTGGAACCGGTGCGCTGGTACACGGGCCATCCGTGCTTCACGGGGATGATCGTGCTGCGGGGACAGCGGATACTGCTGGAGCGCTACGCCCCGGATTTCACGCCGGACACGGCGCATTCCCTGCAGTCGATCACCAAGACCAGCGTGCACTTGATCGCCGGCCGGCTCATCGAGGAGGGACGGCTCGACCTCGACCAGCCGATCGCGGAGCGGCTGCCGCAGATCGGCGCGGGCTATGCGCACGCCCGTCTGCAGGATCTGTTCGACATGGCGGTCGTCAATGATTACACGGAGGATTTCTACGATCCGGAGGCGACCGTGGGCCTGCTGGAGGACGCTCACGGCTGGCGCATCATGCCCGGGCGCCCGCACGTCGATCTACGCCGGTTCCTCCGCCGGATCGCGGGCGGCGGCGGCGCCGATCCGGCACGGCGTCTGCATTACAAGACCGCGAACACCGATGTCGCGGCCTGGGCCTGTGAACTCGCGGCGGGGCGCGGGCTGCGCGACCTCTACCTGGAACTCGTGGAGGCCTGCGGCACCGAGTCGACCGTGCATTTGTCGACCGACCGTGCCGGGGTGCCGTTCGCCGGCGGCGGGCTGCACTTGACGTTGCGGGACTTCGGCCGCTACGGACTGCTGCTCGCGCGCGGTGGCGTCGGCATGGATGGGCGCCGCGTCGGCAGCCCGGCCTTTCGCGACGCGACCCGGGCGCGGCGCGACGCCGGCACGCCGAGCCTGCTCGGCCGCGGCAATTACCGCAATTTCTGCGAGACCGACGGCCGCTGGCTCGGCCACAACGGCTATGGCGGCCAGTGGCTGATGGTCTATCCCGACGAGGAACTGGTGATCGGCTGTCTGAGCGCGCTGACCGACGACGGCGGCCTCGACTGGACCTACATCGCGCGCCTCGCCGAGCTCGGCGAACAGGTCGCCGCGCAGGTGTTCGCGCGGGGAGGGCACGGATGATCGAGCGCAAATCGATCGACTACATCGCCGAGGGCGAACGGCACGGTCGCGTGATCGATCAGGGACCGTTCTGGTTCCTCGGCAACTTCCATTTCTTCACGATCGCCATCGGCTTCATCGGACCGAGCATGGGCCTCGGGTTCGGGCCGACGGCGCTCGCCGGGGCCCTCGGGATCCTGTTCGGCACGGTGTTCGTCGCGTTCCACGCGTCGCAGGGCGCCGAACTCGGCCTGCCGCAGATGATCCAGTCGCGCGCCCAGTTCGGCTTCCGCGGCGTCGTCATTGCGCTGGTGGGCGCGCTGTTCACGTTCATCGGCTTCAACGTGGCCGACACCGTGCTCGCCGCCCAGGGTCTTGCGGGAATTCTCGGCTGGAACGGCGCCGCGGTGACGATCGGCGCCGGCTTGATCGCCGCGGCGCTCGCGATTTACGGTCACGACTGGCTGCACCGGATCTTCCGCTGGTGCTTTTTCATCTGCCTGCCGTTGTATTCCTGGCTGACGCTCGCGATCTTGTCCGGGAAGCTGCCGGTGCACCACGCCGTCGTCGGCGGGTTCTCGTGGACGGCCTTCGTCGCCCAGTTCGCGGCGAGCGCGAGCTACAACATCACCTACGCGCCGTCGGTTTCCGACTACTCGCGCTACCTGCCACGCAGGACCCCGCCGCGGGCGATCATCGCATCGGTGTTCGTCGGCGCCTCGTCCTCGGCAATCTGGCTGATCGCGCTCGGCGCGTGGCTGGCGACGCGGCTCGGCGAATCCGACGGGCTGGTCGCGCTGCACGACGCCGGCAATGCGCTGCAGGCCGGCTTCGGCGTCGTGATGGCGCTTGCCTCGGTCACCGCGCTGGTTGCGACGATGGGCCTGAACGCCTACAGCGGCATGCTGACCGTGGTGACCGCCTTGAACTCCGTGTTCGGCATTCAGCCCGGGCCGAGGCTTCGGTTCGCGTCGATCGCGGGACTCGCGATCATCTGGATCGGGCTCACCTTCGCCGCCCGCGGCGATGCGATCGCGCTGTTGTTCGACGTGCTGACGATCATGCTGTACCTGCTGGTGCCGTGGACCGCGGTGAATCTCGTGGATTATTTCTTCGTGCGCCGGGGCCGCTATGCGATCACAGACCTGCTGGTGGCCAACGGCATCTACGGCAACTGGGCCATGCGCGGACTTGGCGCATACCTGATCGGCTTCGCGGCGACGATTCCGTTCGGCGTGCTGCCCGGCCTTTACGTGGGCCCGGCCGCGCGCGCGCTGGGCGGTGTCGACGTCGGCTGGCTCGTCGGCCTGACCGTCTCGGGCGCGGCATACCTGGTGTTCTGCCGCTCGCTCGACCGATCCCGGGAGGAAGCGGCGATCCGCGCGAGCGACGCGATCCTGAACCGAATGGGGACCTGATTTCGCGGTCGCCCCCGGGCGCGGCGCTCAGCGCCGCGGAGTCACCGGGTCGCGGGCGAGCGCCTGACACATGCAATGCACGGCGCCGCCGCCGTCGGCGATCATCGAGACATCCGGAGCGTAGACCGTGAGCCCCTCCGCGCGACAGGCGGCGATCAAGGACTTGCTGGACGAGGGAACCATCACGCGTCCATTGCCCAAGGCCACGACATTCGTTCCGAGCTGCATCGCGTCGGCGTACGTCACGGGAATGACCCGGATCCGGCGCGCACGCAGCCACTCGACGAATTCCGGCTCGACCGCCTCGACGCACAGCACCGCGAGGCCCTCGGCCAGCATGCCGAACTGCACGTCGAGGTGCAGAAAGTGGGGATCGAACGCGTAACTGCGAAACTCCCAGCCCTCCGCCTCGAACCATCCACCCAATTGCTTCACGGCCGGCTCGATCGAGCGCTCCCCGGAATAGCCGCACACCGCCAAACCGGGCTCGAGCACCATGAAATCGCCGCCCTCGACGTTGCCGGCGGTCACCAGGTCGTAGATCGGGATGCCGGCATCCAGGTAGAAACGCAGGCAGGATGCATATTCCCCGCGCCGATAGACCTTTTGAAGCTGCATGATGACCGCGCCCCAGGGGGTCATCACGCTGCTGTCGCGCGCGAATATTTGATACGGCAGCCCGGGCTCGGCGGGCAGATGGTGCACCTCGACGCCGGTCTCCCGATACACGTCCAGCATCTCCCCGTACTGGCGCCGCGCCGTGTCGAAATCGAATCGCAAGCCGACGCGCTCGGCCCGTTGTGCGACCGCGTTGCCCGGCTGCCAGGTGAAATGATCGATCGGTCCGACCAGCACCTTGCGCAGCACGCCGTATTCGCTGTCGACACCCCAGTGTTGCGGGCGCGGTGTCCCGCCGCCCGCGATTCTCGTGCTCAGCTTCATCGATCGATGCTCCCGGGCACGCACGGCGCGCCCGCCAATTCCGCCGCCAGGATGGTCACGCGTTCGCCGCCGCCCATACCGCATGCAGCAGCACGTTGGCCCCCGCCGCCAGATCCTGAGGACTGGCGTCTTCCGCCTCATTGTGGCTCAGCCCATCGCGACAGGGGACGAATATCATCGCCGTCGGCGCAAAGCGCGCCGTATACAAGGAGTCGTGGCCCGCGCCGCTGACCATGCGCTTGCGACTGTACCCAAGATTGCCCGCGCTGCGATCGATCAGCTCGATCAAGCCGGGATCGAATTGGGTCGGCGGCATGTACCACACGGTGTCGACGCGCGCCTCGACGCGCGCCTCGGCGGCGAAGAGCGCAACCCGTTCGCGAAACTGCGATTCCATGGCCGCGAGCACCCCGACCTCGGGGTGGCGCAGATCGACCGACAGGACCAGGCGCTCCGGCACGGTGTTGCGCGAACCCGGGTGGATCTTGACGTCGCCGATCGTCGCCCGGCCCCAGGGCGATCGCTCCCGGGCCAGCGCGAATGCGTACTCGATGATCGGCACCGCCGCGCGCCAGGGATCGCGGCGCGACTCCATCGGAGTCGGCCCCGCATGACAGGCGCTGCCCATCAGTTCGACGTCGAGCCAGTACGCACCCTGGATGCCGGTGACCACGCCGATCGTCGTGCCCGCCGCCTCGAGGATCGGTCCTTGTTCGATGTGCGCTTCGAAGGCGGCCGCGAAGGGCCGCGGCCGCGCCGGCTCCGGTCCCACGTAGCCGATGCGGGCCAGCTCCGCGCCGAGCGTGAGGCCGGCGCGATCGGTGCGCGAGCGGGCGTAGTCGAGCGCGAACGCCCCCGCGACAACCCCCGATCCGAGCATGGCCGGCGCGAAGCGACAGCCCTCCTCGTTGGTCCAGTTGACGATTTCGATCGGGCGGCGCGCTCGCATGCCCTGTTCGGCGAGCGTCCGCAGCACCTCGATGCCGGCGAGCACCCCGTAAACCCCGTCGAATCGACCGCCGGTCGCCTGGGTGTCCAGATGACTGCCGATCAGCACCGGTGCGGCGCCGGCTTCCGTGCCCTCGCAGCGCGCAAATACGTTGCCGATTTCGTCGATCGCAATGCGGCAGCCTAGGGCGACCGCCCATTGGACGAACTGGTCACGACCCGCGCGGTCATTGTCGGTCAACGCCTGCCGGTCGCAGCCCCCACGCCCGGTGGCGCCGATCCGCGCCATGGTCTCGAGGCTCGCCCACAGCCGGGCCGAATCGATCCGCAATCCATTGCCATTTCCAGGCCGCGCTTCATCCGCCATGCCGGCACCCGCTCGTTTTGGACTTGTAGTTAATCAGGTTAACGAGTGTCGCGGCCGAGAACAACCCTGACCCCCGATTGCCGCAACGCGCGCGGCTGGGATAGCATCAGCGGCGGAGGCCGCCCGGCGCGCGGGCGCCCTGGAGGACCGGTGATCAAGCACACAGGCGGCTGCCACTGCGGCCGCGTCACATTCTCCGTGATGGCGCCGGCCGAGCTGACGGTTTCGGAGTGCAACTGCTCCATTTGCGCCAAGTCCGGATTTTTGCACCTGATCGTTTCCGCGGATCGATTCACGTTGATCACCGGCGCCGATCAGCTGACCTCGTACCGGTTCAACACCGGCACCGCAAACCATTTGTTCTGCGCAACCTGCGGCGTCAAATCGTTCTACGTGCCGCGCTCCCATCCGGATGGCTACAGCGTCAACGCGCGGTGCCTGGATCCAGGGACGGTCGCGTCGATGACGGTCGAGCAGATCAATGGGCGGGAATGGGAGCGATCCTTTCCGGATGGCCGGGGAACCTATCAATCGTAGCGGCGACTGGATCACACCCTTGTCGGACAGCCTCGAAAATTTGATCCTGGACCTCATCGAATGGCTGGCGCGCCGGGAGCGCAGCTACGAAGAGACGCTCGCGGCCTGGCGGACCTCCTGTCCCCGCTTCACGGTATGGGAAGACGCGAACGACCGCGGACTGGTCCGATCGGACAAAGGCGGGAGTCGGGCGATCGTGCGCCCGACTCCCGCCGGGATGACACTGTTGAAGGAGCGCCGGCCCGAGGTCCACGACCAACTGCGGTCCATCGACGCATCGGAGCCGCGCGGCGCGCGGCCCTGATGCGCTCAACCCGCCCGGGGCGCCGATGCGGGGTAGGGTTCGGACAGCGCGGCCGAGCCGGTCTCCAGCAAGGACTTCAGGTTGGAGAGGATCTTCGGCCAGCCGCCGGACACCGCCTCGATCAGTTTCGAGGGCTCGCGTTCGATGCTGTGGGTGATCGACAGCTTGACCGCCACGCCCACGGGCTCGAGCTCCATCGTGCAGCGCGAGTCGCCCTCGGCCTTCAGCTCGGGCTTGTTCTGATGCTGCCAGCGGATCACGAGCCGCCGCGGCGGATCGGCCTCGACGATGTCGCCGGCGTCGAAAACCTGCCCGGTGTCGGACACCAGCTTCCACGGGGAGCCCGCGGTCCACCGGCATTCGCAATGCATGCCGAACCAGTACTGCTTCATGAATTCCGCATCGGTCAGCGCCGACCAGAGCTTCTCCGGCGTCGTGCGGATATAGGTCACGTACACAAAGGTCGATCTAGCCATTGGTTTTCTCCAGTCGCTGTTTGAGATCCGCCAGCGCCTTCAGGCGCGGCTTTTCGAACTTGGCGATCCAACGCTCGTAGATTTCCTGGAGCGGCACGGGATTGAGGAAATGCAGCTTCTCGCGGCCGCGCCGCAGGGTGGCGAGAAGATTCGCCTGCTCCAGCACGTCCAGGTGCTGCGTCACCCCCTGTCGCGACATGTCGAGGTGTTCGCACAGCTCGTTGAGCGTGCGGCCATCGTGCGCATGCAGCAGGTCGAGCAGCTTGCGCCGGCTGGGATCGGCGAGCGCCTTGAAGAGCAGATCCGGATCCGCGGGATGCTTGGGCATGGAAAACTACAGGCAAGTGTTCGCTTGCCTGAATGATATGCAAGTTATTACTTGCCTGTCAACAGGACTCCGTGCCCGATGCCCCCCCGCCCGTCAGCGGACCGCCTTGAAGGAGAATTTCTGGCCGGCGACGGCGGCCTGGTACATGAGGCCGCCCTTGCCGATCGTGAACACGGCAACGCCGTTCACATAGCGCCCGGTCGTCGTCGCGTGCTCCTTGGTGCCGCTCGCCCCGGCACTCGCGCCCGTGGTGCCCGCGCTCGCCGACGCGCTCGCCGTGATGGCGACCGCGCTGGCATCCGCGCTGAGCGCGAAGTCGCCCCGCTCGAAGCGCGCCAGCGCCTCCGCGTCCTGAAAAAAGATGATCTCGCTGTACGCCTGGCCGCCGAACTGAAAGCCGATGCTCAGCTGCGTCATCGCGGTGTCGCCCACGTGCCTGCCATGTTCGTAGACGCGGCCGTCTCCGTGCGCGGCGCCCACCACGAACCCGCCCTTGCCGATCGTCGGAAACACGGCGTAGGCGTAGCTGGAATGAAAGAATTCCTTGCTCGCGCCCGCGCGCTCGAACAGGGCCACGGTGTCGCCGTAGCTGTCGGCAAACGCGGCGCCGACCGGCAACATCAAGGCGGCCATCAAGAGGAAATGGCGACCGGATACGCTCATGATCGGACCCTCCGTTCCCGTGGATAAGACTGAGGATGATACCGGCGAAGCCGGGTTCAGGGGTAGCGCGCGGCGGCGCACGAATCCGGAAGCGCCGAAACCGGCGGGCGCGCATTATTCCGCCCATCGAACGGAGTCCCACGATGATCCCTGCCACCAAGCTTGCGATAACCCGAAGGTCGCGCCATCGTGCCGCCTGTTGCTGGAAATAACCGGGCGACCGCCATGACGAAACCGTCTCGTTCCGCGATGGCGCGCCGGCGCGCGCCGAGCCCGAGCCGGGTCGACTGGCCCGCGGTGCTCCGCGAGGCATGCCGGCTCGTCGAGTCCGACGCCTTGTCGCTGGAGAAACTGGCCTGCCGGGTCGGCGTCAGTCGTTCCGAATTGCAACGACAGTTCACGCGCCGACTCGGCGTGAGTCCGAAGTCCTATGCGCAGACGCTGCAGTTGCACCGCCTGGCGAAGAATGCGGTGGCGAGCAGGAGCGCGCTGGACGCGGTGTTCGACGCCGGCTTCGGCACCAATTCGGCCGCTTATGCCGCCGCGACCGGCGCCCTCGGCGTGACGCCGGGGCGGCTGCGCGGGGAACTGGTGATCGGCTGGTGGGCGGGGCTGTCGGATCTTGGCTGGATGCTGCTTGCGACGACGAAAGCCGGCATCTGCTGGCTGTCGTTTGGCGCGGAACCCGGCGCCCTGCTCGAGGAACTGCGCGCCGCGTTCCCCAAGGCGACGCTCTTCAACGACGAAGAGCGCCTGTACGCGTGGTTTGAACAAGTGCGAGATTTCGTGCTGTTGCCGCGGGAGGCTCTCGCCCTTCCCGTCGACATCCAGGGGACGGCGTTTCAGTCCCGGGTATGGCGAGCGTTGCGGGAAATTCCGCTGGGCGCAACCGAAAGCTACGGCCGACTGGCGCGGCGGATCGGCAAACCCGCCGCGGTGCGGGCGGTCGCATCCGCCTGCGCCGGCAACCGCGTCGCCCTGCTCATCCCCTGTCACCGGGTCATCGCTGAAAACGGCGGGCTGGCGGGGTATCGGTGGGGAATCGAGCGGAAGCGGGACTTGCTGACGCGCGAGGCGCGTGCCGTGCCGGCGCCCGCGCCCGCGCCCGAATCGGCCTAGCCTACACCGCCGAATCGCCCCGCCACCGCGCTTGCAGCCGCCCCCCGGTTGCGGCGTACCATGAGCCGCCGATGCCGAGATGTCCGATGATGCCTGCCGGGAAAATAAAGGCCACACGCGACGAATCGAGGGAGAACTTCATGTCCGTAGCAGTTGCGACCACGCCGCCCGGAGGTCTGCTCGCCCGCGAGCACACCGTCGCCGGGCCGCGCTTCAACCGATGGCTGGTGCCGCCGGCGGCGCTCGCCATTCACCTGTCGATCGGCATGGCCTACGGCTTTTCCGTGTTCTGGCTGCCGATGTCCCATTTGCTCGCGCACACGAACGCGGCGACCTGCGAGCCCCAGGACCTCCTCGCGGAGATGTTCTCGACCTCCTGCAACTGGACGGTCCCGTCCGTGACCCACACGTTCGAGATGTTCATCGCCGTACTCGGTCTCTCGGCGGCGCTATGGGGAGGCTGGCTCGAGCATGCCGGCCCGCGCAAGGCCGGGTTCATTGCCGCCTTGTGCTGGGGCGGCGGTCTCGTGCTCGGCGGCGTTGGCGTGTATGTCCACCAACTGTGGCTGCTGTGGCTGGGTTGCGGGATCCTCGGCGGCATCGGCCAAGGGCTCGGCTACATCAGCCCCGTATCGACGCTGATCAAGTGGTTCCCGGACCGCCGCGGCATGGCCACCGGCTTCGCCATCATGGGGTATGGCGGCGGGGCGATGATCGGCGCGCCGATCGCGGTCGCCTTGATGCGCAACTTCGGCGGCGGCGACAGCTCGCGCGGCGTCGCACCGACCTTGATCGCGTTGGGCGTGCTGTACATCGCCGCGATGTCGGCAGGCGCTTTCGGAATCCGCATTCCGCCGAGCGGCTGGCGGCCGACCGGCTGGACGCCTCCGGCAGGCGCCGCGCGCAAGTCGATGATCACCGAACACCATGTTCATTTGAACGTGGCCTGGCGCACGCCGCAGTTCTGGCTGATCTGGGCGGTGCTGTGCCTGAACGTCACCGCGGGCATCGGCGTGATCTCGATGGCGAGCCCGATGTTGCAAGACGTGTTCGGCGGCCGCCTGATCGGTCTGGCGCAGGTCGCGGGCCTCAACCCGGCGCAAAAAGCGGCGATCGCCGCCTCGGCGGCCGGACTCGTCGGCCTGATCAGCCTGTTCAACAGCCTGGGCCGGCTGTTCTGGGCATCGATCTCCGACTACATCGGCCGCAAGGTCACCTACACCGTGTTCTTCGTGCTCGGGATGGCGCTGTACGCGAGCATGCCGACGCTCGGGCATCTCGGCCTCGCCGGCCTGTTCGTGATCGCGATCTGCCTGATCCTGACGATGTACGGCGGCGGCTTCTCGACGGTGCCCGCCTATCTCGCGGACCTGTTCGGCACGCAGATGGTCGGGGCGATCCACGGACGATTGCTGACCGCGTGGTCGGTCGCCGGGATCGTCGGGCCGTTCCTGATCGCCGCGATCCGCCAGACCCAGATCGACGCCGGCATCGCGCACGCGCTGGTCTACGATCGCACGCTGTACATCCTGACCGGCATGCTGTTGGTCGGGCTCGCGTGCAATCTCCTGATACGACCGGTGCACGAAAAGCACCACATGACGTCCGAGCAGCTCGCGCGCGAGAAGTCCCTTCAGCATGAACAGGCGAACCGCGGCGACCCGGAGCAGGTCGCGCGCGGCGGTTTCGGCCTCGTCGGAGTGCTCGCCTGGGCGGCGATCGGCATCCCGTTCCTGATCGGCGTGGCGATCGCGCTCGAGAAGGCGGCGGTGCTGTTCTGAGCGGCGGCGGGAGCAGCTCTCGCTGAGCTAGAATTGGTGAAATGCCGGGGCTTTCCCCGACCCAATCGCGAGGACGCAGGGACCCGTGAACGGACAGGTCAGCTGGGTATGGAAGTCCTCAGCCGTATAGCGGGAAAAAGGGCCAATCCGACGAAGCCCCGCCACCCGCCGGCTCGCCCATACCCGTGGCGATGCGGCGCGCCTCGGCCAGGTATTCACCGAATCGGCGCGCCCGTTCGGCGGCCGGCAATGCAGTAGGCAGCACCTCGCGCGCCGCCAGTGCGTCCTCGAGAGCCAGCGTCGAGCCGTCGCCGCGCTCGCCGCCATGCCTCCACTGGCCGGTCAGCGGGTCGAAGACATAGAGCGGAAGAAACTTGTATCCCGCCGTCGCCACGAACTCTACCGCCTCGATCACGTAGTCGGCGTCGACGTCATCCATGACGAAATGAAAGCCGACCCGGCACCATCCCGGCTTGATCCCGTGATAACCCTTCCGCACCCAGGCGCGATACCGCTCGGAGATCTCCCCATCGATCGAAAGCAGGCGATGGCCGTAGGGGCCGGCACAGGAACAACCCGCCCGAGATTGAATTCCGAACAAATCATTCAACAGCAAGGTCACGAACCTCGGGTGCAACACGCCCCCGCGAGGATCGCGGACATTGAACGCGACGATGCCGACTCTGCGCGCAGGATCGGGATTACCCAGAATCTCCAGGCCTGGGATCCCGCGCCAGCGCTCGAACGCGCGCGTGAGCAGTGCCAGCTCGCGCGCCTCGATGGCGGCCGGGGTGAGAGCCTGCTTGATTTCAAATGCAAGCGCGGCCCGCACGGTCTGCAGAATGCCGGGGGTCCCGGCCTTTTCGCGGACTTCGATATCGGTGACGAAATCTTGATCGGTCGGACTGACGTAATCGACCGTGCCGCCGCCGGCGACGGTTGGCGCAAGATCCTGGCGGTACAAGCGCGAATTGAAAACGAGAACGCCGCTCGACCCCGGCCCGCCGATGAACTTGTGCGGCGAGAGAAAAATCGCGTCGATCCACTCATCGCCGCTCCGATTCATGTCGATCGCGGCATAGGGCCCGCTCGCCGCAAAGTCGAAGCAGGCGATGGCCGAGTGGCGGTGCAGGAGCGCCGCGATCTCCTCGACCGGCGTGCGCATTCCGGTCACGTTGGATGCCGCGGAAAAGGAACCGATCCGCGGGCGGTTTTGATGCTCGGGTGCCCGCAGCAAGGCCGCGAGATGATCGAGGTCCATGCCGCCGTCCGCGCCTAATGCGACCGTGACGACGGTCGCCAACCCCTGACGCCAGGAGATTTCGTTCGAGTGGTGTTCGTACGGCCCGACGAAGACCACCGGCTGCCGGCCTTCTTGAAAGGCGCGGAACTCCCGCGCGCGATCGACGCCGAGAAATTGCGCGAGCTGCTCGTCGAATCGTGATCTCGTCGCCGGAGTGAAGGCGACCCCCAGGATCTGCTGCAGTTTATCTATGGCACCGGTCGCGCCGGTGCCGCAGGCGATGAGGCGGCCGTTCGGACCCGCATTGACGGCGCGCTTGATGGCGCCCTCCGCGTCGTGCAGCAACCGCGACGTCGCGCGACCGCTCAGGTCGTCCTCGGTGTGCGTGTTGGCATAGTGCTGCAGCATGCCCTGTAGGTAGCGTTCCACGAAATGCAGTCCGCGCCCCGACGCCGTGTAATCGCAATACGACATCGTCCTGGCGCCGAACGGCGTTTCAATGGGCGCATCCATCCCGATGACTTCGTCCCGCAGCCGCGCAAAATCCAGTTTTGAGTACGTCATCATCGATCAACTCCGCCGCACGACAGGGCCGCGCGTCATCCGGCTTGCATCGAGGAGTGTCCCATGATTGACGCGAAATATGCGCGCGTAGTTTCCATGAGGAGTCCGATTGGCGCTATTTTCTTGCATCTATGACCAGATTGACGCACCCCAGTTGCCTCCTCGTCCCAAATGACGCAGGATGCCGCCATGCTCGACGATCGCGACAGGAAAATACTCAAGCTGCTGCAGGCGAACGCGGATGCGCCCCTGGCGGAGGTCGCCGAACTGGTCAACCTGTCGACCTCGGCTTGTTCGCGGCGTATCGCCTGGCTGAAGGACGAGGGATACATCACCCGTCAGGTCGCGGTCCTCGATCGACGGCGCGTGAACATGCCAACCACGGTATTCGTGATCGTGAAGACTTCGCAGCATTCGGCGGCCTGGCTCGACGGGTTCAAGGCGGCGGTCGGCTCCATCCCGGAAATCATCGAGGTGCATCGCCTGACCGGAAACTTCGACTACATACTCAAGATCGCGCTTCCAAACGTGGAACACTACGATGTCATCTACAAGGAACTGATGCGCAGGATCGAGTTGTCGGACGTCTCCGCGTATATCTCGATGGAAACCTTGAAGTATGAAACCGTCATTCCGACGTCCCATGCCTGACGCCGCCTTTTGGCGCCTCAGACTTCCAAGGTCACCGGCTTCTTGAGGATTCGCGTCAAGACGAAATAATAAATGACGCCGATCCCGATCCATGCCGCGCCCATGACTTTCGCCGAGCGGTCCATCTCATACAGCACGTAAGCGATCACCGCGAGCCCGACGAGCGGGAAGATCAGGTGATGCACCCACCGCCCGCTCCGTTCCCGGATGAAGTAATGGTTGATCACCGACAGGTGCAACATGATGAACCCCGTCAGCGCGCCAAAATTCACGATTCGGCTCAAATCGTCGATTCGACTGGAAAACACCGCCCCCACCACCAGCGAGATGCACGCCACGGCAATGGTGCTGACATGGGGCGTTTGAAATCGCGGATGGATCTTCGCGAGCGGAGCCGGCAGCTTGCCGTCCCGCGCCATGGCGAACAGAACCCGGGATACGGCTGCCTGGGCCGCCATCGCATTCGCGATGCCGGCGGCCACGCTCGACACCAGAATCGTCGTGTCGCGCAACCACACACCGCCGATACGGCCCGCGATCTCGTAGAACGCCGTCGCCAGCGATGCGAAGGTCATGCCGCGCGCCAGATCGCTCGCGATCCATGACTGGAGCACGAACAACGCGCCGACCACCAGGAGCGCGATGATTGTCGCCCGGCCCACCGAATTGCGGCCGCTGCGACTCTCCTCGGACAACGTGGAAATGCCGTCGAACCCCAGGAACGAAAGCACTGCTATCGAGGTCGCGCCCGCGACGGTCGCGAGCGAAAATACTCGCGGGTCGTAGATCGGCCGAAGCGTCAGCCCGCCGGCGCCGACACCGGTATAGAGGGCGACCATGCCGACGACGATGAACAGCGCGAGCGCCGCGAGTTCAATGATCAACATGTAGAGATTTACACGTACCGTCAATCGCACGCCGAGGAGGTTCACCACCGCGTTGAAAATCACGAATGCGGCAATCCAGACGATCGCCGGCACGTTCGGAAAAATCGGCTTCAATGGCACGGCGGCAAACAAGTAGACGAGCGCCGGAATCAAGATGTAATCCAACAGAATGAGCCAGCCGGCGAAGAACCCCATGATCTCGTGTATTCCGTGTCGCGCGTAGGCATAAACCGATCCGGCAACCGGAAAGGCCCGCGACATCGCGGCGTAGCTCAGCGCGGTGAAAAACATCCCGAACAGCCCGATCAAGTAGGCCAGAGGCACCATCCCCTTCGAATCGTGCCACACGAATCCGAACACCCCCCAGGGCGCAATCGGAACCATGAACACCATGCCGTACACGACCAGATCGCGGGTGGACAGCGAACGCCGCAGCTCGGCCTTGTAGTTGATCGTCCCGACACCCGCCTGCGCGCTCGGCATTTTTTCCAAAACTCCCGCCTGCTTGCCGGCACCGTCTCCCGGTTGAGTTCGGCCGGAAACCCCTGTGGATCGAGTGTCTGACGGCAACATCGAAAATACAGCCGCTTCCGGCGCAATTACCGCCCGAGCGCGGCGAACGCCGCCGCGATGCGCGGCGCCGCGCGCGGCCGAGCGTACATGCGCTCCAAATACCCGAGGAGCGACGGACAAGCCTCGAGCAATCCGACTTCGTTCGCCCAATCGAGTGTATAGGCCCCGACGATATCGGCCACCGTGAACCCATCGCCCGCGATGAACGCGCGACCTTGCATATGCGCTTCCAGCACCGCGGCCATGTCCTTGAAATCGCGCCGGGCCAGTGACACCTCATCGGGCAGGCGCAGCGGTTCCGGGTATAGACGCGTGTGCCGCGCGATGCGCCACAGTGGCTGCTCGAGTTCGGTGGCCGCGAACAACAACCAGCGATGAACCTGCGCGCGCTGCCGCAGGTCCACGGGAATCAGTCCGCGGTCGGCATACTTCTCCGCCAAATAGACCACGATCGCGACGGACTCGGTCAGGACCAGATCGCCGTCAACCAGCACGGGGACCTTGCCGGCCGGATTGAGCGCGAGGAACTCCGGGCGCCGATGGTCGCCGGCGCGCAGATTGACCGTGATCGCCTCGAAGGGAGCGGCGAGTTCCTGAAGCGTCCAGCGCACGCGGATCGAGCGCGTCGGCGCGAACTCGTACAGCCGCATCATCGGCGCGGCCGTCATGACGCGCCCCGGGGGTGTGGATATTTCACGCGGAGCTCCAGTCGCGCGCACATCGCGCAATGAGGGCGGAGCGTACCCCAGCCGGCCGCAGCCCGTCGACCGCCGGTGCGCGGCCCGCCCCCTTCAGTTTGACGGCGTCGGTCTAATGTGTCATTTTTTTTACACAAAGTAATTGACGATCACCGTTAATCACGACGACACGGAATCCGGGGAGTAGATGACGCCAGCGCCGGTACGGTCTCGCGCGATTGCGGTCGGGGCCTGCATCGGCGTCGTGCTCGCCGCCTGTGCCGCCCCCTCGGGCGCCGCGCGGCCGGCGCCGCCGCGGCCCCTGCCCCTCACGGTCCAGGGCGCCGCGTTGAGCCTGCGGGCCGAATCGCGCCCGCTCACCGCCGATCGGGTCGATCTGCTGATCCACGTGGTCGCGCGCGCCGCGATCGCGCGCCTGCGCATCAGCGCGACCTCGACCGACCCCGGCTTGACTATCAGCCCGAACGCCTGCGTGCTCTTCGGGCTGTCGCCGCCTCGGGCCCCAGGGTCCCGAGGTCCGCCCTACCCGCTGCCGCTCGTGCCCACCTGCAATCTCGTGCTGACGGGCGCGCGGCCGGCGACTTTTCCGGTGCGAATTCGAATTAGCGACGCGGGCGGTGTCGATCTCCTCGCGCCCATCGACACCGTCATTGCGATACCGGGAGCCACCTGATGAAACTATCCACTTGGCCCACAGCCGCCGCGCTGATCGGCCTGGCAACGCTCGCCGCGGCGGCGACCTACACCCCGCGCGAGCCCACGCACGACCGCGCGGCGCAAGCCGCCGCGGCGGCTCGGCTGGGCCTGCTCGCCGGGGCCTCCGGCGCGTACGACGGACGCGCATACCAGGCGGCACTGCGCGCGCGTGCGCAGACCCTCGCCCGCGGCGCCGCGGCGCCCGCGCGGCGGCAGGCTCTGCACGCGACGGCCACCGCGTCGACGGCCACTTCGACATCGACCACGGCCTCGCAGATCAACTGGACCGAACTCGGGCCCGGCAACGTCGGCGGCCGC
>JBBISV010000002.1:60414-66242 GCA_037441085.1 Gammaproteobacteria bacterium
GATCTGGATCGACCCGAAGAATGCGCAGCATTTGATCGTCGGCGCCGCCGGCGGCGGCTTGTGGCAGAGCAGCGACGGCGGCACGAGTTGGTCGGCGGTCGCCGAATTCCCCGGCTCACTCGCGGTCGGCGCGATCGGACAACTGCCGAACGGCACGCTGTTGGTCGGCACCGGCGACCGATTCAACCAATTCCAGCCCGGCGACGGCCTGTTCTCGTCGGCCGACGGCGGCGTGACCTGGTCACCGATCGCGGCCACCGCGCCGCGATCGAACCGGGACTTCTGGAGCGTGATCACGTCGATCACGACGAACGCCAACGGGGTCGCGCTGGCGGCGACCTGGGGCGGCATCGAGCGCAGCACCGATGGCGGAAGTTCCTGGTCCATGGTTTGGCCGGCCGCGGGAACCTTCAACGCCAGCTTCGACGTCGCGTTCGATCCGAACAACGCAAACACGGCCGTCGCCGACGACGAGAACGGATCCGTGGTCTTCTCAGCGGATGGCGGCCTGACCTGGGCCACCGCAACGGGCCTGCCGGGCACGAAGCTCGCGCGCACCGCGCTTGCCTTCGACCCCGGCACAGCGGGCTCGGTCTACGCGCTGGTCGACAACGCCAACGGCACGAACCCGAGCGGCGAGGTGTTCCATTCGGTCGACGGCGGCAAGACCTGGAGTCTGCTCGCGGCAACGACCCGGTTCGTGAATCAGCACTCCGGCAATGCGGACGGCGCACTGTGCGACGATTCCACCGGCGGCAAGGCCAACTGCCAGGGGAACTACGACAACGTGATCCTCGTGATTCCACAGGGAACCGGCAAGCCGCCGATGATCGGCGTCGGCGGCATCGACATCTTCAGTTCGGTCGACGGCGGCACCACCTGGACCGAGACCGGTTCCTGGCTGCCGGGCGACGCCGACTACCTGCACGCCGATCAGCACGCGGCCGCCTACTCGCCCAGCACCGGAAAAGTCTATGCTGGCAATGACGGCGGCATGTTCGTTCAGCCGGCGGGCGGCGCCGCGTGGACCGACGCCAACGCCGGCCTCGCGGTCACGCAGTTCTACAGCGCATCGGGACACGCCGGCACGACCGCCTCGAAGAATGTGGTCCAGGGCGTGCCGATCACCCCGATCCTCGCCGGCGCACAGGACAACGGCATGCTGCTCTACGAAGGCTACGCGCCCTCGGCGGCGCCGCAGCCGAACGACTGGATTCCGGTCGCCGGTGGCGACGGCGGCATCGCGGTCGTCGATCCGGCCGACGGCAACGACTTGTACGGCGAGTACGTGTACCTGAGTCCGGAGTCTTCGACGACCGGCGGGCCGATCCTGAACTCCATGACGGCGCCGCCCGACAACGCGACGCAGAGCGCGAACTTCATCGCGCCGTTCGCGTTGCTGCCGAATGCCGGGCAAGCCTCGACGCAGATGATCGCGGGCGGCGCGACGCTCTGGCTCGGCAGCAACATCCAGACCGCGACGCCGACCTGGACCTCGCTCAACAACGGGGTGCTGCCGACGGGCGGCAGCGGCGCCTACCTGAGCGCCATCACCGTCGATCCGAACAACGCGGCCAATGTCTGGGTCGGATTCGACAACGGTCAGATCTGGCACACGACGACGGCGACCGCACCCACCGGCCCCGTGTGGACCCAGAGCGCGAACACCGCCGCGCCCGCGCAGTCGGTGACCGGCATCTGGATCGTGCCGGGACAGACGAACACGGTCTACGCGACGTTCGCCGGCCTCGCGAATGCGAACGGCAGCGTCTTCGTCAGCACCGACGACGGTCAGACCTGGACCGCGATCGGCACGGGCCTGCCGCCCGGCCCGGTCTACTCGCTGGTGACGCACCCCGCGTACCCTGGGATTCTCTACGCCGGCACGCTGACCGGCGTCTACTCCAGCATCGACGGCGGTCAGACCTGGACGACGAGCAGCCAGGGACCGGCGAACATCGCGGTGAACCAGTTGAGCTGGTTCGACACCTCGACGCCCAACCAGCCGGTGCTGCTCGCGGCGACCGACGGCCGCGGCGCCTGGATGGGGTCACCGGCCTACAACCCGACGCCGACCGTGACGTCCCTGGCGCCTTCGCAAGTGACGCTCGGAGCGGCGGCGACGCCGGTCACTCTGAACGGCAGCGGATACATCAACGGCAGCACCGTGACGCTGGACAACGCCCCGATTGCCGCGACTTATGTCTCCTCGACCCAGTTGCAGGTGACGGTCCCGGCCGCGACGACCGGCACCTTGGGCACCCATACATTCATCGTCAGCAATCCGATCCCGGGCGGCGGCGTGTCCGCGGGCGCGAGCCTCTCGGTCGTCTATCCGCCGCCGACGATCTCGTCCCTGACCCCGAATTCCGCGCCGAGCGGCGCCGCGCAATTGACGCTGGCGCTTTCCGGCAGCGGCTTCGAGCCGGCGTCGACGGTCGCATGGAACGGCAGTCCCTTAAGCACGAGCTATGGGTCGGGCAATGCCTTGTCGGCGGTGGTGCCGGCCGCGGACTTAGCGGCTGGCGGCAACGCCACGGTCACGGTGACGACGCCCGCCCCCGGCGGCGGCAGCGCGAGCGCGACCTTCGCGGTGGATTTCCCAACGCCGGTGCTGAGCACGATCTCGCCGACCACCGTGCAACAAGGCTCCGCGGGCCTCACGCTGACGGCGAGCGGCAGCGGCTTCGTGCAGGGTTCGACGATCGACTGGAACGGCGCGGCGCTGGCGACGAACTACGTGTCGGCGACCGAGCTCAGCGCCGCGGTGCCGACGGCCGATCTGGCGAGCGCGACGCAGGCCACGGTCACCGTCGTATCGCCGACGCCGGGCGGCGGTGCCTCGACACCGTCCAGCTTCGCCGTCGCCGCACCTCCGCACGGCGGCGGCGGTGCGCTGGGCGGGCTCGATGTCCTCGGGCTCGCGGCACTGTACGCGCTCGGCCGGCGCAGGGCGGCGCGGATCGCGGATCCGCGCTGACCCGCGCTGACCCGCGCTCAGCGGCCGGTCGCCGCCTGCATCGCCTGCGGATAGCGCTCCCCCTCGATGGGGATCGCCGCGGCCGCGCGGTCGATGCCGGCGAGGTCGTCGGCGCTCAACGCCAGGTCCGCCGCGCCGAGATTCTCGCGCAGCCGCGACAGCTTGGTCGTTCCGGGTATCGGCACGATCCACGGCTTGCGCGCCAGGATCCACGCGAGCGCCACCTGCGCGGGCGTCGCCCCCTTGTCCGCCGCGACGCGCCGGAGAAGGTCGACCAGGGCCTGGTTGCGTTCCATCGCCTGCGGCGAGAAACGCGGCAGCTGCCGGCGAAAATCGTTCTCGCCGATCGCGGTCTCCTTGCCCATCGTGCCCGTCAGGAAGCCCCGGCCGAGCGGGCTGAAGGCGACCAGCGCGATGCCGAGCTCCTCGCAGATCTTGAAGATGCCGTTCGTTTCGGGCTCGCGCGTCCACAGCGAGTACTCATTCTGCAGCGCGGCGACCGGCTGCACCGCGTGCGCCCGGCTCACCGTCTGCACGCCCGCTTCCGACAGACCAAAGTGACGGACCTTGCCCGCGGCGATCAGGTCGCGCACGGTGCCCGCGACCTCCTCGATCGGCACGCTCGGGTCCACCCGGTGTTGGTAGAACAAATCGATGACATCGACGCCGAGGCGCCGCAGCGACGCGTCGGCGACGCGGCGGATCTGTACGGGACGGCTGTCGGTGCCGGCCATTTTGCCGTCGACGATGTTCATGCCGAACTTGGTCGCGATCACGACCCGGTCGCGCACCGGCCCGAGCGCCTCGCCGACGATCTCTTCGTTCGTGTACGGTCCGTAGACCTCCGCCGTGTCGAAAAGCGTCACGCCGAGATCGACGGCGTCGCGGATCAGCCGGATGGCTTCGTCGCGCCCGGGGCCGGGGCCGTAGCCGTGATTCAGACCCATGCAGCCATAGCCGATCGCGGCGACCTGCGGACCGAGTCGACCCAATGTTCGCTGTTTCATCCACTCATCTCCTGATGTTCAGAATGCCGCTCTGGATGGTCGCAGCCGTTCGCCAAGAACCCACTGCTCGATGTCGGCCCAGGACTCCGCGGCGGGTCCCTCGAGACGCCGGTTGGTGGAATTGCGCATCACGATGACCCGCTTGCCGGCGGCTCGCAGCTTCTTGATGTTTTCGGGCGAGTCTTCGACGTAGACGTCGGCATCGACCGAGGACTTTGCCGCCATGAAGCACAGGTCCCAATAGGGAATGCCGTGCTTCTCGAGCCATTCGACGGTTTGCAACACCGCTTGCCGGTGGAACCAGGGGATGTACAGGCGGTGGGTGATGATGCGGATGCGAATCCCGCGCCGCGACAGCCGGCGCAGCGCCACGCCCGCGCCCTCCATCACCGGCAGCTCCTCGAACAGCCGGCGCTCGCGCAGCGCGAAGCGGTGAAGGCTCTCATAACCGTGCTTGCCGCCGAGCTTCCATTCCTTGAACCCGTAGCTCACCTCGTCGGTCAGTTCGTGCACCGGGACCCCGAGCCACTCGGCGGCGATCGGCTTGATGCCGCGGATGAAATCGGCCACGACCCCGTCGAGATCCACGCCAAATACGAAGTCTTTGCGAACCATCACGCCCCCCGCGCCTCGCTTCGGCGGCCGCCGCAACGGTCGCAAGGCCGAAACACCGCGGTACCGCGCGCGCAGCCGGAATGCTAGCACGCGGCCGCTTGGGGAGAATCCGCGATTGCACCGGCGCCCACGGCGCGCGATGATCCGCGCATGGCCACGGCCACCCCGAGCATAGACGACAAGCGGCGCGCGTTCCGGCGCCTGCACGAACAGGGCTGCTTCGTGATCCCGAATCCCTGGGATGTCGGCTCCGCGTTGGCACTGCAATTCCTGGGCTTCCCCGCGCTCGCGACGACGAGCTCCGGCTTCGCCTGGTCGCAGGGCCACGCCGACGGAGCGATGCCCCGCGATCAGGTCCTCGAGCATCTGCGGAGCCTCGCGGCTGCAACGCAGGTGCCGCTCAACGCCGACTTCGAGGGCGGCTACGCCGCGAGCGCGACGGGGGTTGCCGAGAACGTGCGGCTCGCGGTCGATGCCGGCGTCGCCGGGCTGTCGATCGAGGATGCGAGCGGCGCTGAGGCCGAGCCGCTGTATCCGCTGGATGCCGCGGTCGAGCGGCTGCGGGCGGCGCGCGTGGCGATCGATCGGGCCGGTGCCGACGTGATCCTGGTCGGGCGCTCGGAAGGATTCATCCGTGGCCGGCCCGATCTCGAGGAGACGATCCGCCGGCTGCGCGCCTACGCGAACGCCGGCGCCGACTGTCTGTACGCGCCCGGCATCCGTACGCGCGAGCAAATCGCGGCCGTGGTCGAGGCGGTGGCACCGAAGCCCGTGAACGTGCTGATCGGCGGGGCGAGCGAATTCTCCGTATCGGAACTTGCGACCCTCGGCGTGCGCCGCATCAGCTTAGGCGGCGCGCTCGCGCGCGCGGCGTGGACCGGAATGCTGACCGCCGCGCGCCGGATCGCCGCCGAGGGTCGCTTCGATGGACTCGCCGCGGCGATGCCGCACGACGCGCTCGATGCCCTGTTCGGCGGTAGCTGATGACGCCCGCGTCGAATGGGCTCGCGACGGCGGCGATCACGATCGACGAGCCCGTGTTTCCACGCGACCTCGCGCCGGTGCGCTACGCACCGCCCACCGATGGGCTGCTGGTCGCGCGGCACGGCGGGGAGGCCGTGGGCAGCGCCGGCCTGCGCGCGCTCGACGAGAGCGCCTGCGAGATGAAGCGGCTGTACCTGCGCCCCGTGGTGCGCGGACAGAACCTCGGACGCCGACTCGCCGAA
>JBBISV010000002.1:66342-67692 GCA_037441085.1 Gammaproteobacteria bacterium
CGGCTTCAAGCGCATCGCGCCCTACGTGTTCAATCCGATCACCGGCGCCGAGTATCTGGCGCTCGATCTCCGGCCGGAGCCGACCCATGAACCAGTCACCGCACGCCGGCAGTATTGACGCCGAAGCCGCCTCCGCGCTGAGCGGGCGCTGTCTCTGCGCGGCCGTCCGCTATCGCTGCGGACCGCTGCTGTATCCGGCGACCTGGTGTCATTGCGAGTCGTGCCGCCGCGCGAGCGGCACCACTCCGGTCGGCTGGTTCACCGTCGCACTGGACTTGGTCGCATTCCAGGGCGACGCGCTGCGCACCCATCGCTCCTCCCCCGGAGTCGAACGCCGGTTCTGCGGTGTCTGCGGCGCGCCGCTCACGTACTGGAGTGCGCGTCGACCGGCGGAGATCGATTTCACGCTCGGCAGCCTCGAGGATCCCGCTCGCGTGACGCCGGTCGATCACATCTGGATGGCCGATGCACCCCCATGGGACCGGCCCGCCGACGGCTTGCCGCAGTATCCGGGGCTTCGCACCAAATCGAAGTAAGGGTCGGGCGGCAGGCCACCTTCTTGCCCCGCGATCATCCCGGCCCGGCAGTCGGTCCACGCCGCGAACCCGCGGCGATTCGAATTGTGGCGCCGCAGCGATTCCCGCATGATAGCGACGATCGTCGCCATCGAGTCGCGGCCCCGCGGATGCAGATCATCGTGGTTCGCCAACGACAATTGAATCGTCCCGATTAATCGCCCGAGAACGCATGCATGGCAACCGACGAAAGACCTGACGCCGCCTTCGCCCGCGATGCCTTCGTCAGTTACGCCAATCAGGATGCCGCGGTCGCCGAGGCGCTCTGCGCACACCTCGAACAACGGGGCTTATCCTGTTGGATCGCGCCCCGGGATGTGCGCCCGGGAGCCCAATATGCCGATGCGATCGTGCGCGCAATCAACGGCGCGAGCGTGCTGGTGCTGGTGCTGTCCCAGAACTCGGTCGCATCACCGCACGTCGGCAAGGAGATCGAGCGCGCCTCGTCCAAGCGCCGGCCGATCATCGCGCTGCGCACCGATACCGCGCCGTTGACCCCGGCGCTGGAGTACTTCCTGAGCGAGTCCCAATGGATCGATGCGACGCCGGCGGGTCAGGACGCCGCGTTCGAGAAGCTCGCCTCCGCGATCGGCGCGCTGCTTGCGACACCGGCCGCGAAAGGAGCCGCGCCGCCGCAGCCGGCCCCGGGGCACACGCCGGCCCGGCTCCCGGTCAAGTCGGCCGTCCCGGCACGCACCCGCTGGTTCGTGGCGGCCGGCGCCGCGATCGCCGCCGGCATCGCGTTCCTCGGCATGACGAGACCCTGGCAGGCGCC
>JBBISV010000003.1:0-65689 GCA_037441085.1 Gammaproteobacteria bacterium
GCCGCAATCCCGGTGCATCGCGAGCGACCGAACGGGACTGAACTGGTCATACGCTTATTGCGATCTTCCGCGCTCACTGGTGACTCCCGTGCCTGACGAATACGCATGCCGCCTGCTGCGGACCTCCACTATACCTTCCGGCACCGGTATTCTGCGATCATCGACGGCAGTGCCCATACAGGAGAAACGACGATGCGAATCGGCTTTTTGGGACTTGGGCAGATGGGCGCGCCGATCGCGGCCAACCTGCGGCGCGCGGGCCATGATCTGATCGTCTGGAATCGGTCCGCGGCCAAGCTCCGGACCCTGACCGACATCGGCGCCGCGGCGGCGCAGACGCCGCGCGCCGCCTGTGCGGACCGCGAGGTCGTGTTCACGATGTTGAGCGACGACTCGGCGCTGCGCGCCGTCATGCAGGGCGAGCACGGCCTCGCCGCCGGCCTCGCACCGGCCGCGGTGCACGTCTCCTTGAGCACCATCGGCGTGCGGACGGCGGATGAAATCGCCGCCGATCACGCCCGGAGCGGCCGGCGATTCGTGTCGGCGCCGGTATTCGGGCGGCCGCAGGCGGCGGCGGCCGCCAAGTTGTTCATCGTCGCCGGCGGCGAATCCACGGACATCGATGTCGTCGAACCGGCGTTCGGCGCAATCGGGCAGCGCGTATTTCGGATCGGCACGACTCCGTCGGCGGCCAATCTGATCAAACTATGCGGCAATTTCATGATTCTCGCGGCGATCGAGGCGCTCGGCGAGACCATGGCTCTCGCCGGCAAGGCCGGGATCGATCAGGCGACGGTGCTGGAGGTGCTGACCGGTTCGCTGTTCGACGCGCCGGTGTACCGCAACTACGGCGCCATCATGCTGGAGGAGCGCTACCGACCCGCGGGATTCGCGGCACCGCTCGGGCTCAAGGACATGCGACTCGCGGCCGAGTCCGCGGAAGCGCTGCGCGTGCCGATGCCGGTGCTGTCACTGTTGCGGGATCGTCTCCTCGAGACGATCGCGATCGACGGACCGGAAACCGACTGGTCGACCATCGCGCGCGCCTCGGCGCGAGCGGCCGGACTCATCCGCTAGCCCGCCGCCATTGAGCTTCTCGCGCCCCTATCGGCGCTGGCGGCGAGCGGCGATAATCATCGCTCGCGCCGGTCCCAGAGGTTTGCCATGTTCAATGTGCGGCGATTCGATCTCAATCTGCTGATCTCTCTGGATGCGCTGCTCCGCGAGAAAAACATCAGCCGCGCGGCCGACAGGCTCGGCGTGTCGCAGCCCGCGATGAGCGCCAATCTGCACAGATTGCGGGCGTACTTCGACGACCCCTTGCTCGTGCGCGTCGGAAGGAATTTGGAATTCACGCCACGCGGGGCATCGCTGCTCGAGCCGGTGCGCGAGGCGTTGTTGCGGATCGAAGCCACGCTCGGAACGCAGCCGACGTTCGATCCGGCCACGACACAGCGCGAGTTCACGATCATCGTGTCGGAGGAGGCGGTGCCCGATCTGCTGCCGGAGCTGCTCAAGCGGCTCGCACTCAAGGCGCCGGGAATGTGCTGCCGGGTGCAACTCATCTCGGAAAGCATCCTGACGAGACTGGAATACGGCGAGGCGGACCTCTGCATCTGCCTCGACAGCCTGCGGCTATATGCGGCGCGCGCCTGGCCCGACACTCTGGGCATGATTCGATTGCGGCCGGTGCGCTGGATTTGCGCGGTTGATGCCGCGCACCCGACCGTCGGCGAAACCCTGACCGCCGAGCAGTTCCTTGCCCTGCCGCACGCGTTCGGCGCGCCCAGCGCCTACTCGGTCAGCACCGAGGAGTTGGTGCGCCGCTTGTTCGACATCGACCTGACCGTACAGCTCGCGGTGCCGAGCCTTCTGCATCTTCCGCTGGTGCTGGCCGGCACCTCCTACGTCGCGACGATGCCCGAGCGTGTGCTGCGATTGGCGGCCCACGCGTCGCCGCTGAAGTCATTCCCCGCGCCCTTTCCGACGCCGGTACAACACGAGGCGCTGCTGTGGCACAAACGGCAGGAACCGGATCCGGCGCACGCCTGGCTGCGCGAACTCATCGTCGAGATTGCCGGCGAATTGCCGTGAACGCCGGATCTATCGCAGCCTGATCACCACCTTGCCGAAGTGTCGGCCCGATTCGAGCCGCTGATACCCCGCCTCCGCGTCCGCGAATTCGTAGACGCGATCGATCACGGGGCGGATTTGGTGGCGTTCGATGAAGGCGTTCATCGACTCGAAATCCGCGCGCGAACCGACATAGATGCCGCTTGCGGTCGCGTTGGCGTGGAGCAGCGCCATCGCCGGAATGTCGCCGCCAAAACCGGCCAGACCTCCGATCAAGGCGACGTGCCCGCCCTCCGCGAGACTCGCTAGCGACTGTTGCAGCGTGCCGCGGCCGCCGACCTCGAGGACCTGGTGCACTCCGACCCCGCCGGTCGCCGCCCGCACCGATTCCGCCCATTGCGGGTTGTTCGAATAATTGATCGAGGCGGCGGCGCCCAGCTCCGTCGCGCGCGCGAGCTTCGCGTCGCTCGAGCTCACCACGATCGGCCGGCCGCCGGCGGCGACGGCGAACTGCAATCCAAAGATCGCGACGCCGCCCGTGCCAAGTATCAATACGTTGTCGCCCGGTTTCATGCGTCCGCGCGAAAACAGCCCATTCCAGGCTGTGACCGCGGCGCACGGCAGTGTGGCCGCCTCCTCGAACGAGTACCCTTCGGGAATCCCCACCAATCCATCTTCCGACAGGCACACATAGTCGGACAGCATGCCGTCGAGCTGCCCTCCCAACGCGGATGCCAACGCGCCGGCCGGCGGGCGGCCGCCAATCCAGCGCTGAAAGAAGCCGGCCGCAACGAGATCGCCCGGCCGGAACCGCTTCACCGCGGGTCCGATCCCCACGACTTCGCCCGAACCGTCCGACAGCGGCACCAATTGCGGGCGCGGCGGCATCGGGTACTGGCCCTTCAGGACGTACACGTCGCGGTGGTTCAGCGACGTCGCATGCACCCGCACCAGCACCTCCCCGGCCGCCGGCACCGGCACGGGCGCTTCCTCCACCGTCAATCGGTAGCTGCCGTCCGCCCGGCGCAGCAGCTGCGCGCGACGCTGCACGGATCCTGCCGTCATGCGGTTGTGGGGCCGATGGTGCGGGACAAATCAATACCCCGCGGCGGCCGCGACCGGCGCGTCGATTCGCCGCTGGGGGCGGCGGCCGCCCGCACCTCGCGCGCGGAATTCGCGCGGTGTCGTGCCGAAATAGGAGCGGAAAACGCGGCCGAAGTGGGTGGCGCTGTTGAATCCGTGATCGAAGGCGATCGATGTGACCGTGCGGCCGTGCTGGCTGCCCGATAGCAGCGCCTCGGAGCACGCGTCGAGTCGGCATTTGAGAATGTAACGGGCCACGGTTTCATCACCGTCGGAAAACAGATAGTGCAGGTAACGCGTCGTGATGCCGCACGCGGTGGCGATCTTCAACGGCGTCAGGTCGGCGTCGTAAAGATGCGCGTGGATGTAGTTGAGTATGCGTATCCGGTGCGCCGTGCCGCGCACCGAACGCTCGACGCCCGTTCGCGGGACCGCCGCATAGGCGGCGCCGAGCAATTCGAGGATCGCGACGGCGATCTGCGCCGCCGGGGCGTCTTCGATCGACTGCCGGCAATGCAGCCAAAAGCTGCGCAGGAAGCCCGAAAGCAGGCCGCTGACGCCGGTCGGCGCGCGCATCGGCACGGCGGACAAGGATTCGGGACAGGCAATGTAGCGGCGGATCTTCGCGGTCGGAATCGTCAAGGCCAGCATGCGGCTGCCGCCGTCGAGCTGAATTTCGTGGGGCCGCCCGCCGTCGCACAGAATGAAATCTCCACCGTGCAGCAGCGCCTCCCGCCCGTCCTGGCGAACGGTGCCCTCGCCGTCGAGCGGAACATAGAGCGAAAATTCCGGAACACGGGCGGACGCGGCGAGTCCGCGGCCATACCGCCGTACGGCGTCCGCACCCAGTTCGGCGATCTTCAGATCGCCAAGCGCCGACCAGGCGATCATTGACTCGACGCAGCCCATGTGCCCCCTCCCCCCGAACCGATGCCCGGTTAACCGGTTTTCGATAGTTATACGTAGCCGCATGGACCACAACAAGCAGGCGGCGCTTATACGTGGTATTGGCGCGGCTGCATGACGCCCGGGACATCGACGCTTGCGCCCGCGGCTCCGTTCGCGATCAGCCTCATGCGGTTTCACCGTCGGTGGAACGGGCATGCCCGGCGCTCGATACAATTCGCGATGCCGATATCGGCCAACTCTATTCGATAATAGCGGGCTCCAAGGGGCCGCCGGAGCACAGACCAAGATGAAGCAGGAAAACCTCGAACAGTTATTGCGGCGCAGCGGGAACCCGGTACAGATGCTGCGCAACTCGCAGATCGGCGCCTACGTGTATCCCGTCGTGCCGTACGAGTTCAGCAATTGGCGTGACGAACAGGTGGCCTGGCAAAAGTCCGCCGTGCTGTTCGACCAGACCCATCACATGGCGGAAATCACCGTCAAGGGTCCGGATGCGCTGAAGATGCTCTCGACCCTGACGATCAACAGCTTCAATGGCTTCGTCAAGAACAAAGCGAAGCAGATGGTGCCTTGCAGCCACGACGGCTACGTGATCGGCGACGGAATCTTGTTCCACCTCGAGCAGGATGAACTGCTGTTCGTCGGGCGGGCGCCGACGGTCAACTGGATCGAGTACCACGCACGCACCGGCGGCTATGACGTCGAGTCGATTCGCGACGACCGCTCTCCCTCGTATCCGCGCGGTAAGGCGGTGCACCGCCGGCACTATCGGTTCCAGGTGCAGGGTCCCAACGCGACGCAAGTGCTTTCGCGCCTGAACGGCGGACCGCTGCCGGACGTGAAGTTCTTCAACATGGACGTGATCAACATCAATGGGCGCCAGGTTCGCTGCCTTCGTCACGGCATGGCCGGCGCGCCGGGGCTCGAATTGTGGGGCCCGTACGCCGAATACGACGAAATACGCGAGGCGATCGTCGCGGCCGGCGCGGAATTCGGGATGCTGCAGGTCGGCGCCCGCGCGTATTCCAGCAACACGCTCGAGAGCGGCTGGATACCCTCGCCGCTGCCCGCGATATACACCGGCGCGCAAATGCGCCCCTATCGCGAGTGGCTGCCGGCCGCAGGCTACGAGGGTTCGGGGTCGATCGGCGGCAGCTTCGTGTCCGACAACATCGAGGACTATTACCTGACCCCGCATGCGCTCGGCTACGCCCCGTTCATCAAGTACGATCACGACTTCATCGGCGCCGAGGCACTCAAGCGCCATGCCACGCAGCCGCAGCGCAAGAAGGTGACCTTCGCGTGGAATCCGGCGGATTTCATCAAGATCTACGCCTCGCTCCTCGAACCGGGCGGCGAGAACTACAAGTTCTTCGACTTCCCGAACTGCAACTACTCGTCCGCATCCTACGACCGGGTGATGATCGCCGGCCGGACCGTCGGCTTCTCGATGTTCGGCGGCTACAGCTATAACGAGCGCACGGTGCTCTCGCTGGGCGTGGTCGATCCCGATGTCGACGTCGGCGACGTGCTGACTCTGGTTTGGGGCGAAGAGGACGGCGGCACGCGCAAGCCGACGGTCGAGCGCCACAAGCAACTCGAGGTTCGTGTGAAGGTGGCCCCCACGCCCTACGCACGCGCTGCGCGCGAGGTCTACAAGGAAGGATGGCGGAGCCGGTCGAGCTGATTCGAACGCCGCTTGGCCGCGCTGCCCGGTCTGCTCGGGCGGGAGCGCGGCTAAGCGTCCGCGTCGAGCCAGGTTTCGAGCGCCGTCAGGACTTCCGCCGGGCGTTCCATCGTCGACATGTGCCCGCAGTCATCGATGGCCGCGAGCCGCGCACCGCTGATCACCGAAGCCATGTCCTGGTGACGCGCGAGCGGACTCCACGCGTCCTCGCGCCCGCAAAGAATCAGCGTCGGAACGCGGATCCGCGCCAGCAGGCTGTCGGCCGACGGCCGGTCGAGCAGCGCACGGATCTGCGCCGCGAAGATCGCGACGCTTTTCCGCTCGATCATCGCAAGAATGGCGTCCATCAGCGGCGCATCCTGCAATCGTAGCGGATGAACCATGCCCTGCACCCACTCGAGTCCCATCGCGCGCATGCCGAGCCTTGCCGCCAGGTCGAGCAGCCGGTGGCGCTTGCGCGCTTCTTCCGCCCCGGCTTCACCTTCGGGCCGCGCCTGATAGCCCGTGTCCAGCAGCGCAAGCCGCGCGACGCGCTGCGGCGCGGCACGCAGGATCTCCAGCGCCACGCGCCCTCCCATGGAATGACCGGCCACGCAAAAGCGCGCCGGCGCCGCGGACAACACCCGCTGGGCCATCGCGGGAATCGAATCCGACGCGTCATAATCGGCGACCACGCACTCGCGTCGGGTTGAAATGGCGGCGACCTGCCGCTCCCAGACCGCCGCGTCGCAGACCAGACCGGGGAGAAACACCACGGGTTCCCGCGTCATTGCGTCAATCCCCGCGCAGCGAATAATCGCGCTGGGTCGCGGCGTAATCGATGAAGAAATCGAGCGCGGCGGGTTCCGCCATCGCGCTGCGGTTGGCGGCTTTTTCCGGCGGCACCCCTTGCAGGATGCGCCGCACCGGGACCTCCATCTTCTTGCCGGTGAGCGTCATCGGGATGGCCGGCACGGGAATGATCTCGTCCGGAACGTGGCGCGGAGTGTATTGGCGGCGCAAGGTGTCGCGGATGACCTCGGCCACGGCCGACGGCACCGCACCGGGGGCGAATTTCACGAACAACGGCATGAAAAACCGGCCATCCGGCAGATCCAGGTTGACGATCAGGCTGTCCTCCACCTCCGGCAGCGCGGCGAGCGCGCGATAGATCTCGGCGGTACCGATCCGCACGCCGTAGCGGTTCAAGGTCGCATCGGAACGGCCGAGCACGCAACAACCGCCGCTCGCGCTGATTCGCAGGAAATCGCCGTGTCGCCAGACACCCGGGAAGTGCTCGAAATAGGCCTCGCGATAGCGCGCGCCTCCGGGATCGTTCCAAAACCCGACGGGCATCGACGGCAGCGGCGCGGTGATCACGAGTTCGCCCACTTCATCGAACACGCTCCGCCCGCCGTCGTCGAATGCCTTGATCGCAACGCCGAGCGACGGTGCTTGAATCTCGCCGGCGCGCACCGGCAGCGTTGGCACGCCGCCGACGAATCCGGTGCAGCAATCGGTGCCGCCGCTTCCGTTTGCGACCCACAGATCCGATTTGACGTTGCGGTAGAACCAGGCCATGCAATCCGGCGTCGCCGGCGACCCGGCGAGCGAAATGCTGCGCAGACTCTCGAGGTCATGGCGTTCGCGCGGAACGATGCCCGCGCGCGCCATCTGCTCGACGTAACTGGGGCTCGCCCCGAACATCGTGGCTCCCGCGTCCTGCGCCAGCTTCCACAGCGCATCGGGGGCGGGATGCGAGGGACTGCCGTCATAGAGAACCGGCACCGCACCGCAGGCGAGCGTGCTTGCCAGAAAATTCCACAGCATCCATCCGGTCGTCGTGAAAAACATCAGCCGGTCGCCGGGATGCAGGTCGAAGTGGAATGTCGCGTTCTTCATCGTTTCCAGCAGGATTCCGCCGTGCCCATGGACGATCGCCTTCGGCAGACCGGTCGTGCCCGACGAGAACAGCGTCCACAAGGGGTGGTCGAACGGAACCCGCTCGAAGGAGAACGCGGCCGCGTCGATCGGCGGATGATCCAGCATTTCGGCCCAACTGAGCGCTCCCGGCCGCGGGCTGTCCGTGGCGGCCGGGTCCAGGTAGGGCAGATGGATCAGGTGCTGCACGCTGCCGAGGCCGGCCAGGATCCGTTCGAGCTCGCCGCGACGATCCCGCGGCTTGCCGCCGTAACGATACCCATCGATGCAGAACAATACTTTCGGCGACAGCTGCGCAAGCCGATCGAGCACGCCGCGCTCGCCGAAATCCGGCGAACAGCACGCCCAGATGGCGCCGATCGCGGTGGTCGCCAGCATCGCGACCATCGTCTGCGGAATGTTGGGCATCCAGGCGGCCACCCGATCGCCAGGCCGTACGCCCATGGCGCGCAGCCGCGTCGCCACGATGCGCACCTGCGCGCCGAGCTCAGTCCAGGTCATGGGCTCGGGCGGACGGTCCTCGGACGAGTACAAGAGCGCGAGCGTCCCGTGGCGCTCCGCGCGCAGCACGTTCTGGGCGTAATTCAGGCGCGCGCCCGGAAACCACTCGGCACCGGGCATCGCGCGCCGGCCCAGAACGGCCGTGTACGGGCTGGCGTCAATCTCGAAGTATTCCCAAAGCGCGCCCCAGAATGCCTCGAGGTCGTCGACCGACCAGTTCCACAGGCTCATGTAGTCCGGGAACGACAAGCCGCGACTGCGTTTCAGCCATCCTAAGAACGCCGTTACGTTCGCATGCTCCTTGCGCGCTTCATCCGGGCACCACAGTACTTCGCCGGCTCGCATGGCTCACTCCAACCCACTATGGCCGACCGGACCGCGGCGCGGGCCTCACTCCTCCATTCGCATGCGCAGACTGAGATACCACTCCCGCGGCGGATTGTAGTATCCGTCGATGAAGCCGGCTCCGTAATTCGGCTGCCCGGTGGTGACGTAGCGGTCGTCGGTCAGGTTCGTCCCCCCCACGGCGACGTCGTACTGCCCGGTGGGCGAGACGAAATGCAGGGAGGCATCGAGCATGCGGCTCGCCGGGCGCCACAGCTGCGGCGTGTTCAAGGAATCGTTGAACATGCTGGACGTGTACGTGAACACGGGCAGGAAGCGGATCTGGGCGGAGCTCGACAGCACGTAGTCGTACTCCGGATCGAACGTGAACTTCCACTTCGGTGTCTTCGGCAATTTCGCGTCCAGCGGAGAATTGCCGTAGCCCGCCAGGCCGCATATCGGCGGACCCGCCGGGCACACGGTCGTGCCGTCCGGCAGCGCGTACTGCGGGAAATTCGCGTTCGGGTCGGCCGACGTGTAGTACGCGTCGAGGTAGGAGGCCGAGCCGTTGAGCCGCAGCCCCGTGTCGCCGACGATCGACTCCACCTGGGCCTCCCAGCCCCTGATCTTGGCGTTGCCGGCGTTGGTGAGCACCGGCGAAATGCCGCGCTGGATGTTGAGCTGGATCCCGCTGAAGTTCGTGTCGAAGACGTCGGTATTCACGATCAAGTGCCGGTCGAACCACTCCGACTTCACGCCGAGTTCCCAGGACTTCGAGGTCTCCGGACCGTACTCGGCGTCTTTCGGCGTCGGCACGACGGCGGAAAGTCGCGTCGTCCAGCCCCCGGCCATGAAGCCCTTGCTCCAGCTGAGGTAGGCCATCACGTCGTCGTTGAAGTGAAACTGGATTCCACCCGTCGGATCGAAGATGTGCCACTGCTGGCTGTCCGGTATCGCCGGAAAGTAGCGCGTGTAGGGCTGCCCGGTGATCTGTGGGCCGAGAGTGGAACCCAGCGGGAACGAATTCAGATCGCTCTGACCGCCGAGGAAATACGCCTGGGCATCGGTGTAGCGTCCACCGACCGTGAAGCCCCAATGCTTCGTCGGATTGTAATCCGCGTGGAAAAAGCCGGCATAGTCGACGTTCTGGGCGTCGTTCGAAACGTCGTACACCTGGAGCAGCCCCTCGAAGGGGACATAGTCATGCACGTAACCGGCTTCCTTGAAGTAATACAGGCCGGCGACATAATTCAGCTTGTCGTTCAGCGCGTGGCCGAGCAGTTGGAACTCCTGCGAGATCTGCCACTGGTGCTGGTCGTCGGTTACCTCGAACATCGTCTCCGGCGTGCCGTCGAGGTCGGTGCCGATGTGCCAGCGCAACTGGCGATATCCGGTGATCGATTTCAAGCTGAGACTGTCGTTGATCTCGTAGTCGCCGGTCGCGGAGAAGCCGAACACGTCATTGCGCGCAAAATTCGGTCCGCTGGCATAGGTCGTGCCGAGATTGCCGGTGGTCGATGCGGCGTTGCCGAGATAGATGCGCGGGTTGTTCGAGCCGAGATAGGCCGTGCCCGGATGGTTGTTGTAGTTGTACGGGCCCGGCGGCCCGCCGACGTAACCCGCGCCGAGCAGCGGAGCGCCGCCGATCGACAAGCCGGGCACCTGCGCACGCGGCTGCGCACAGGCCCCCGCGAACAGATTGTTCGGCGGCGAGCCGACGCCGAATACGCCGAAGGAGGCGCCGGCAATCGCCGCGGGCAGCGTCGCGGCGCTGTTGGCGATACACAGGTTGTAGAGCGTCGAGAACGTCGCGGACAGCAGGTTTCCCTGGAATGCGCCCAGCACGACGTTCGGCATGGCGGTCTGGTTCTCATGCGACCAGTCACCGGTGAACGTGAATTTCAGCCTGTCGCTCGCGAACCAAAGCACCTTCGAGCGCACCGTCGTGAGGCCGGTGCCGCCGTATTCGCTAGCGGTCTGATAGCCGGACTTCGGGTAGGCCGTCTGCGGATCCACCACGTACGGCGCCTGCCCGTATGGAGAACTCGTCGGGTACGGCACGACCCGCTGCCAGCCGTTCTGATTTTGACTGCCGACGGTGACGCTCGCGAGCAGCTTGTCCTTGATGATCGGAATGTCGGCCGTAAATGCGATGTCACGGCGATCGAACCGTCCGGTGGTGACCTGGGCGATGAATCGCGGCTTGTTCCCTGGAGTGTGGGTGATGATGCTGATCGCTCCGCCGATCGTGTTGGCCCCGAACAGCGTGCCTTGGGGGCCCTTCGCGATCTCCACGCGGTCGACGTCCAGGAGATTCACATTCGCGCCGACGGTGCGGGCCAGATAGATTCCATCGAGATAAACACCGACCGCCGGATTGGTGTTGATCGCGAAATCGCTCTGGCCGATGCCGCGAATGGATGCGGACAGCACCGAGTTGTCGCCCGAGAACGGCGAACCCGCATCCAGGGTGACGCCCGGCGTGAGCGCCGTGAGCGACTGCAGACTGGTCATTCCCTTCGCCTGCATCTGTCCGCCGGTGAAGGCGGTGATGGCGATCGGCACGCTCTGTATGTTCTGCCGGCGCTTCTGCGCGGTCACGACGATTTCCTGAAGCTGCGCCTGTGGCTGCGCCGCGATGACGGCATGAGACGCGGAAAGGTCCAAACCGCAGATTGCGAGCGACAGGAACGCCCGATGGCGCATGGGTAGTCTCAATTTCATCACGGTCAATCCCCCTGTTTCGGAATCAGTCGACCCGACCGCGCCATATGCTCCGCCCGGCCACCGGCGGGCTTCGATCGGGTGGCCCGCCTGGGAGCACCCGCCGAACGCGGTTCGTTGTCTCGACGCATATCGAGCGTAGCCAACGGCGACGGCCATTGCGCGGTTCACAGCGCAAGACTTATGAACTGACAGCGCAAGAGCGCGACGAGAAAGCCGTTGCCCGCGTGCAACATGCTGGCGCCGGACGGCGGCTTGCAGTCCGGGACCGACCCCTTGCACGGTGGTCCGCGTGGATTGGGGCCGGGCGCGATTAGAATCCCTGCCGACGCCGGCGGGAGCCAAAGCCATGGACACCAATTCCGATACCCGAGCCTTTCCGCTGCCGAGTTCGATCGCGGTCATCCCCGGCACGGAGCGCGCGCAGGCCGCTTATCCGTACACGATCCAGTTCGACGCCGCCGACGACGAGCGCTTCTGGTTCTACAACTCGATGCACTTCCCGGAGCCGATGTCCTGTTTCGACATGGTGACGGCCGAGGCCGCGTACTGCGCGCTCGGCGCCGCCAACACGCGGGTCCATTGCCTCCCGACCACCCTCGGCATCGACCACCGGATCATCAACGGCCGGGTGTACATCGGCGGCAACGCCGTCACCGATCCTGAGGAGGTGGCCCGCCGCACCGGGGAATTCCAGAAACGCGCGTTCTACTACTACGAGAACTGGGAACCGTTGTACGCGGCCTGGAAACAGAAGATGCTCGCGCTTATTCACGAAGCCGAAGCGCTGCCCAAGCCGCAGCTGCCGGAATTCGAACCCTTGGAAAACGTGCTCGCCGGCCGCGGCATTGCGTCCAATCACCGGCTCCTCGAGATCTATCAGAAGACGCTCGAGGGATATTTTCGGATGTGGCACCACCACTTCGAATTCCTGCTGCTGGGCTATGGCGCCTACCTCACCTTCTTCGCGTTCTGCAAGCGCGCCTTTCCCGAGATCTCGGATCAGACGGTCGCGAGAATGGTCGCGGGCATCGAAGCGGAGATCTTCCGACCGGACGAAGAACTGCGGCGCCTCGCGCGGCGCGCCGTCGAACTGCGCGTGGATCATGCGTTTCGCGACGGCGTCGGCGCCGACGCGGTGATTCGCTCGCTCGAGCAAGCCGGCCCACCCGGCGCGGAGTGGCTGCGGGAACTCGCCGTCTCGCGGGATCCGTGGTTCAACATCAACGTCGGCGACGGCTTCTACCATCACCACCGCTCCTGGAACGACGACCTGTCGATGCCGTTCGCCGGACTGCCCGGGTACATCGAACGCGTGAAGGCCGGCGAATCCCTGCACCGGCCGTTCGAGCAACTCCAGGAAGAGCGCAGCCGCCTGATCGCCGATTACCGCGAACTGCTCGGCACCGACGAAGAACGCGCCGCTTACGACCAGATGATCAGCCTGGCGCATCGCGTATTCCCTTACGTCGAGGGCCACAAGTTCTATTGCGAGCATTGGTATACGAATCTGTTCTTCAACAAGATCCGCGAGTTCGGCGCATTGCTCGCCGAAAACCGCTTTTTTTCGGATGCCGAGGACGTATTCCATCTGACCCACTACGAACTCGAGACGGCGATCATCGACCTGATGAACGCCTGGTCGACCGGCTCGGCGCCGCGCGGGCCTGCGCACTGGCCGGCACTCGTCGCCGAGCGCCGCGCGGCGCTCGGCGTGTGGGCCGGGCGGCCGACCCCGCCTGCCCTCGGACCCGTGCCGGCGGTGATCGACGATCCGGCGATCGTCATGCTCTGGGGCATTACGCGCGAGAGCCTCGACTCCTGGCTGCGGGCCGAAGACGAGGGCCCGAGCGACGAGATCCGTGGCTTTGCCGCATCCGCCGGCGTCGTCGAGGGCACCGCACGGGTGGTCAAATCGGTCGAGGACATCGGGCGGCTGCGCAATGGCGACATCCTGGTCTGTCAGATCACGAATCCAACCTGGGCGCCGATCTTCCAGAAGATCGCCGGGGCGGTCTCGGACATCGGCGGTTCGATGAGTCACGCGGCGATCGTCGCGCGTGAGTACGGACTGCCGGCCGTGGTCGGCACGGGCAACGCAACCTCGCGCATCGAGGATGGCCGGCGCATCCGCATCGACGGCAGCCGCGGCATCGTGACGCTGTTATGAGCCGCGCCTGCCGATGAGCTGCATCAGCTGGTTCGCGGACCTGAGCCTGAAGGACCGCCCCCACGTCGGCGGCAAAGGAGGCAGTCTTGGTGAACTGCGGCGGGCCGCGGTCGCGGTCCCACCCGGATTCGTGGTCAGGACCGCGGCGTTCGAGCGCTTTGTCGGGACGCTGGACGCCGATGAGCCGGTGCGGGCCCGGATCGAGGCGCTGAACGCCGACGACCTGCCGGCGATCGCCGCCTGTTCGGCGGCGTTGCGCCGTCGCTTCGAACAAACCGCCCTCCCATCGGACGTCGTCGAGGAAATTCTCGAGGCGCACGCTGCGCTGGGCGGACCGCAGGGAGCGGCCGCCGTGGCGGTTCGCTCCTCGGCCACCGCCGAAGATGCGAACGACGCAAGTTTCGCCGGACTGCAGGACACTTACCTGTGGGTCAGAAGCGCGGCCGAAGTGTTGCGCAAGGTCCGCAGCTGCTGGGCGAGCCTGTACTCGGTCGAAGCGATGACCTATCGCCGGAACCGCGGGCTCGCGGAGGACTCGATGGCGATGGCGGTGGTGGTGCAGGTCATGGTCGACGCGCGCACCGCCGGCGTGATGTTCACCCGCAGCCCGACGACCGGCGACCGATCGGTGATCACCATCGAGAGCTCATGGGGTCTCGGCTCGGCCGTGGTGGGCGGCGAGGTGACTCCGGATCGATGGGTCATTCACAAGGTCACCGGCGAGATTTCGGCGCGGGACATCTCGGACAAGGCGATCCGCCATGCGCCGGCCCCCGACGGCGGCGTCGAGACCGTGCCCGTCGATGACGGCGCGCGCCGTGCTCCCTGCCTGAGCGATATGGAACTGCGACGCCTGTGCGACATCGGACGCCGGGTGGAGCGTCACTACGGGCGTGCTCAGGACATCGAATGGGCGATCGAACGGTCGGACGGCGAGCTGTTCTTGTTGCAGAGCCGGCCCGAGACCGTGTGGTCCGCCAGGGAGGCCGTGCCGGTCGCGCGCGCCGCCGACAACCCGATCAGCCATGTGATGTCGATCTTTGGAGGCCGCACTTGACTCTCACGGCGAAGGACGTCGAGGAAATCACGCGGCTGATCGAGGAGTCGAGCTTCGATGAACTGCAGCTCGAGATCGACGGCATGAAACTCAGCCTGCGGCGCCGCGGCGCCGCGGCATGCGAAGCGGGCATCGCGCCGGCACCGGCGCCCCCGCCCGAACCTGAGCGTGCGCGACCGCCCGACGCGCCGCCCACCGTGACTCCCGGCGCGACGGACGCCGATATCCGGGCGGTGCCCGCGCCGTTGCTCGGAACGTTCTATCGGGCCCCCAAACCGGGCGCGGCGCCGTTCATCGAAATAGGCTCCCAAGTGACGGCGGACACCGTCATCGGCATCATCGAGGTGATGAAGCTCATGAACAGCGTGCGCGCCGGCGAGAGCGGCACGGTCGTCGAGATTCCGGCGCAGGATGGCGCGCTGGTCGAGTACGGGGAGACGCTGCTGCGCGTCCGCAAGCCCGTCGACACATGACGATCGGACGAATCTTGATCGCCAATCGCGGCGAGATCGCCGCGCGGATCATCCGAACCTGCCGTGCGCTCGGCATCGAGACCGTGCTCGCGGTCTCCACCGCGGATCGAGATTCCGTGCCCGCGCGGCTCGCCGACCGCGCCGTGTGCATCGGGCCGGGCCGATCGATCGACAGCTACCTCAAGGTGGGCACCATCGTGCAGGCCGCGCTCGGCGTGCGCGCCGATGCGGTCCATCCGGGTTATGGATTCCTGTCGGAGCGCGCGGAACTCGCCCGCAGCTGCGAGGAGCACGGGCTGGTTTTCATCGGACCGCCGGCCTCACAAATCGCGGCGGTCGGCGACAAGCTGCGGGCGAGGGCCGAGGCGCTCGCCGCGGATGTCCCCGTGGTCCCTGGCGGCCCGGTGGCCGGAGTCGATGCGGCGCTGCAGCTGGCCGAACGCATCGGCACGCCGCTTCTCGTCAAGGCGGTCGGGGGCGGCGGTGGGCGCGGCATGAAGCTCGTGGAGCGCATCGAGGATCTCCCCGGCGCCCTCTCCGTCGCGGCCGCCGAGGCGGGTGCGGCTTTCGGCGACACCAGGCTGTATCTCGAACGCTTCGTGACCCGCGGTCGCCACGTCGAAGTCCAGGTGCTCGGCGACGGCCGCGGACACGTCGTCCACCTCGGCGAGCGCGACTGCTCGGTTCAGCGTCGCTACCAAAAGCTCATCGAGGAGACGCCGGCGCCCGGACTGTCCGATCCCTTCCGCCGGCGCATTCACGCCGCGGCGGTGCGTTACGCCGAGCGGCTCGACTACCGGGGCGCGGGGACGATCGAGTTCCTGGTCGACGCCCGGAGCGAGTCGTTCTATTTCCTCGAAATGAATGCGCGCATCCAGGTCGAGCACCCCATCACCGAGATGGTCACCGGAATCGACCTCGTGGCGGCGCAGATCGCGATCGCCGCCGGCGACGGCCTGCCGCTCACTCAGTCCGATGTGGTTTCGCTCGGCTGTGCGCTCGAATGTCGCGTGAACGCCGAGGACCCCGCGCGCGACTTTATGCCGAGCCCGGGGCGGGTGGACGCGGTGCATTGGCCGACGGGGGACGGGATTCGCGTCGATACGCACATCGAGGCCGGATCGACCGTCCCGCCGTTCTACGACTCCTTGATGGCCAAGATCGTCGCGCACGGTGCGGATCGGTCCGCCGCCCTCGGACGCCTGCTACGGGCGGTCGAAGACACCTGGGTTCTAGGGGTGACGACCACGTTGCCGCTGCATCACGGGATTCTCACCGACCCGGAATTTCTGGCGGGCGGCGTCGACACGGGATTCCTGCCCCGCCACCTCGATCGGGCCCGCGCGCCGACGGAGACGAATCGTGGCTGAAGTTCGCCTGGTCGAAACCTCGCTGCGCGACGGCAACCAATGCGTGTGGGCCGCGCTCGGAATCGACACGGCGAGAACCCTCGCGATCGCCGCCGTGATGGACCGCGTCGGCTTCGAGGCGATCGACTTCACGACGTCCACCCACATGGGCGTCGCGGTTCGCTACAAGCGGGAGGACCCCTGGGAGCGCATCCGCCTCATGGCGCAGGCCGCGCCGCGTACGCCGCTGCAGTTCATGTCGACGGGCTTCCGTTTCATCTCGTGGGAGACGGCCAGCCCGGAATTCATGGAACTGGCCTTTCGGACGCTGGCGCGCGCCGGCATCCGCCGCTTCTGTCTGGCCGATCCGATGAATGACGTGGACGCCAACATGGCTTGCGCGCGCATGATCAAGCGCGTCGGCGGTGAGCGGGTGATCGCCGCGCTCGTCTTCACGATCAGCCCGATCCACGACGACCGTTACTACGCCGAGCGGGCGCGGACACTCGCCGCGTGCCCGTACATAGACGCGCTATACGTCAAGGACCCCGGCGGACTGCTGTCGCCGAAGCGCGCGGCCACGCTGTTGCCGGCGATCAAGGCGCAGATCGGCGCAAAGCCGCTGGAGTTGCACTCCCACTGCACGATCGGACTGGCCGAGCACGTGTACTTGGACGCCCCCGACTACGGCGTGAGCGCGCTGCAATGCGCCTCCGGCGCCGCGGCGGACGGAATCTCCAATCCGCCGTCGGGACGGACCGTCGCCAATTTGCGCGCGCTCGGTCACCGCGTCGACGTCGACACCGACGCGCTCGCCGAAGTCGAGCAGTATTTCACGCGTCTGGCCGTGGCCGAGGGCCTCCCCGCCGGCGCGCCTCAAGGATTCGATGCGCGCTATCAACATCACCAGCTCCCCGGCGGCATGGTCGGCACCATGCGGCGGCACCTGCGCGAAAGTCGCGTCGCGCATCTCGAAAGCGCGGTCATCGAGGAGCTCGGACGCGTCCGTCAGGAACTCGGCTGGCCGATCGTGATGACTCCGTTCTCGCAAGTCCTGCTCACGCAGGCGGTCATGAACGTCACCGGCCGGGAGCGCTATTCAATCGTCCCGGACGAGCTCATCCGCTACGCGCTCGGCCGGTTCGGCCGGCCCACCGTGCCGATCGACGCCAAGGTGATGGAGCGGCTCGAGTCGATGCCGCGCATGCGCGAGCTCGCGGCGGAACCGCCGATGGCATCCGTCGAGGCGCTGCGCAAACGGCTCGGCGCGAGCCTCTCGGACGAGGAATTCCTGCTGCGGGCGACGATGCCGCAGACTCAGGTGGACGCCATGCGGGCGGCGGGACCGGCGTCGCGGCACTACGACCCGTCGGCCCGGCCGGCGATCGAACTGATCCGCAGACTCGCGCTGCGACGCGACATCGAACACATCTCGATCGACAAGCCCGGATTTCGCCTGAGCCTGCGTCGATCATCCGCGGCGCAGGCGCCGCGCTGAAGAGGCACGACGTGCGCAATCCGACCGGAATCGCAGGCTTGATGTTCGACGTCGACGGCACCTTGCTGTTGAGCGACCGCGCGCTCAGCGGCTACGAACTGTTGCCGGGCGCCATCGAACTGCTCACTGCGCTGCGCGAACGCGATTTTCCGTTCGTGCTGTTCACCAACGGCAGCCACTACCCGCCGGCCGAGCAGGCGGCGAAGCTGCGCGCGTCGGGACTCCCCGTCGAAGATGCGCAGATGCTCACGCCCTCCGTGGTGACCGCGGACCACATGATGCGGGCCGGGTCCAGGCGGACGCTCGTGCTGGGGACGCGCGGAGTCGGACACGCCCTCGAGGCTGCGGGAATCGAGACCGTCCACCCGGGCGAGGCCGGAGCGACGGAGGTGGACGCCGTTTATGTCGGATGGCATCCGGAATGCGGTATGAAGGACATCGAGGCGGCGGCGGCGGCAATCTGGGCCGGCGCCAAGCTGTACGCGGCATCCGACGTCCCCTTCTTCGCGACGCGGCACGGGCGCACGATCGGCTACAGCTGCGCGATCGTCGGCGCGATCCGGCGGCTAACGGGTGCGCGAGCCATCGTGACCGGCAAGCCCTCGCTGTACGCTCTGCGCTTGGTGGCAAAGCGACTCGGCATTCCGATGCGACGCATCGCCGTGGTCGGTGACGATCCGATCGTCGAGGTCGTGATGGCGCACCGCGGAGGGGCGACCGCGCTGGCGGTGACCACGGGCATGACCACGCACGAGCAGTGGAGTCGCGAAACCGGCGTGCGCAAACCGCATCGCGTGCTCGGTGGCCTGTCCGAGGTGCTGGCCTTTCTGCCCTAGTGCGCGGCGGGGTCGCGGTAAGCGAGGGGCGGGATTCCGTAAGCCTGGCGGAACCGGCGTGCGAAGTGGCTGGGATCGAGGAAGCCGCAGCGCGCCGCGATCTCAACGACCGGCAGCTCCCGCAGCCTGCCGTCGGCGAGCAATTCCCGCGCATGCTCGAGGCGCGCGCGCATCAACGCCTCGATGAAACTGGTGCCGGCGGCCGCGAACGCATAATGCACGCTGCGCACCGAAATACGAAGTTCGGCGGCCACCTCGCGCGGCGTCAACCCGGGTTCCGCCAGCCGACCGTGGACGATGCGCATCAGCTGTTCGTACCGCGATCGTCCGGCGGAAATCGGCCGATCGGGCCGGATCGCCAACCGCAGCAGGGCACCAATGTGCTCCGCGACCTCGATCAGGGGCAACGGCAGCCCATCTCCCGGATCGACGTCAAGACTGGCGATTGCGGCGCACAACGCGGCGCTCCAACCGCCGCCGGAAACCAGCCGGGGAACCGCCGACTCCGGCTCGTTCACGTGACGCCTCAACCAGTCGTCGGGAAGTTGCAGGACCAAAGAGCGGGTCGGCTCGGGACACTCGACCTCATAGGGCTCCGCGCCGTTGATCAGCACGCACTCCCCGGGATATAGCGCGGTGGCTCGCCCACGCTGCCCGATCCGTGCCCGCCCGGCGCGCAGTTGCATCAGCAGGAACGCCGCCTGCCGGGTACCGGCGATGTGGGCATTGGTTCGGCGCACACGCTGGGCGTCCGCACAAATCAGATTGACGGTGCCGGGTCCGAAGTCGACCTGGTCGAGACTCGCATGGAAACCCAGACGCGGCGAGGAGTCGATTTCCAGCTCGAGGAACCGATCACAGACGGTGTCCACCCAATAGGACAAGGCCCGGCGGGGATCGATGCCGTCGGTCGACCAATGACGTGCTTGAGCGACAGATTGCAAACTTCCCCCGTCACGCAATCGCCTGCCTACGGGGTATGCTGCCTCGCCGCGCCGGATCATGCAACTCCAGCCCGTCGAAGGCGCTGTCGACGTGAACGCAGAAGCGTTCGCATGATCACGGCATATGATCGCCGCCCATCGCCACATACCACTGCGCGGTGTCGAGATAGCGCTGCGCCGTGGCCCGGGCGTAGCCCAGACGCGCCTCGTGATAGATGCGCTGCGCGGCGAGCACCTGCAGATAGCTGCCGGCGCCGCCCGCATAGCCATCCTGCGCGAGCCGCAAGGACGCGCCCGCCGCATCGAGCGCGCGGCGCTGCGCGGCGACGAGCTCCGCATCATGGTCGAGTGCCTGCAGGACGTCGGCCACCTGATTGAAGGCGGTGAGCACGGTCTGACGGTACACGGCGAATTCGGCGCGGAACGCGGCGACCGCCGCCCGCCGTTGCGCCATCAGCGTTCCGCCGTGGAAGAGGGGCGCGCCCAAATTCGCGCCGAGCGTCCACAGTCCGCCCGTGCCATCGAACAGCGCACCCGCGGTCGCCGACTGCCGTGACCAGGACGCGGAAATCGATATCTGGGGATACAGGTCGGCGGTGGCGATGCCGACGGCCGCGCTCGCCGCATGCAGCTGCGCTTCGGCCGCGCGAATGTCGGGTCTCGCGCGCACCAGCGCGGAGGGCACCACCACCGGCAGATCTGCGGGCAGGACGAGCGTGGTGAAGTCGAACGGCGGCGGCTGCCAGGTTCCGGCCGAGCGCCCGACCAACATCGCGAGCGCGTCGGCGGCGAGGACCCGCTGCTGACGCAGCGGCGGCAGCAAGGCCTCGTCGCCGGCGAGCTGGCTGCGTGCGCTCGCCAGATCGGCCGGCGCACCGATCCCGGCCCGGACCGACAACTCCACGAGCTCGACACCACGTCGGTCGGCGTCCAATACCGCTTCCGCCGCCACGCTCTGTTCGCGCGAGGCCGCCATCGCGATGGCCTGTGAGACGACATTGCCGGCCAGCGTGAGACGCGCCGCGTCGAGTTGCGCGCGCTGCACGTCGACCAGGGCGCCGCGCTGTTCGACCAGACGCCGGGAGCCGCCGAACACGTCCACACCATGGGCCACCGAGGCGCCGACGCTGTAGAGGTTGGACGTCCTCGCGCCCCCGATCGCGTTGTCACGGCCGCGGCTCGCCGCGGCGCCGAGATCCACCTGGGGATACAAGGCACCGCGCGCGGCGAGCACATATTGCCGCGCCTCGGCGAGCGTCGCGCGCGCCTGCTGCAGGGTGGGGCTGTCGGCGAGCGCCAGATCGACGGTTGCATCGAGCTGCGGCGAACGGAATTGCCGCCACCATTGCGCGGCGACCGGCGCACCGACGCGGAATCTTTGTCGCGTGGCGCCCGCCCCGGCCGCGGGCGGCACCACCGGGTTCTGCGTATACCCTGTTTGAACCGGGCGGGCGGGCGGCGTGAAATTCGGGCTGGCCGCGCACGCGCCGAGGCCGAACGCGGCGAGCATCGCACCGGCGACCATCCGCCCCCTATTCATAACGCAGCGCCTCGATCGGATTGAGGCGCGAGGCCTTGCGCGCCGGATAATAGCCAAAAAAGATGCCGACTGCGGCGGCGAACGCGAATCCGCCGACGACGGCGCCGGGCGACAACAGCGCGGGCCAGTGCGCCACGGCCGAGACGATCGCGGACACCGCGATGCCGAACAGGATGCCGGCGATGCCGCCCGTGACGCTGACGAACACCGCTTCCGCGAGGAACTGCAACAACACCTGCAGCCGCCTCGCACCGATCGCCATGCGCAGTCCGATCTCCCGCGTCCGCTCGGTCACCGACACCAGCAGGATGTTCATGATGCCGATGCCGCCCACCAGCAGCGAAATCGACGCCACGACCGCGAGCAGCAGCGCCATGATCCGCGCCGATCCTTCCGCGGTCTGCGCGATCTGGCTCAGATTGCGCACGGAGAAGTCCGGCGTCGTGTCCGCGCCGATGCGGTGGCGGCGCATCAGCGTGTCGCGGATTTGCGTGATCGCCGCTGAGACCCGGTCCTGGCTCACGGCCTGCACGAATATCACGTTCACGTAACCGACGAGGCGCGGCGGGATGTTGTAGGGGTTTGGCGGCCCCGGGAACGCGGATGCCGTCGTGTTCACCGACACGCTCGCGCCCGACACCGTGGTCGTCGCGGCGTTTTGCGCCTGGCTGGGCGCCGCCACGCCGAGCACTTTTTGCTGTGCGGTGCTGAAGGGGATCATCACCAGGTCATCCTGGTCCTGACCGAACGGCGTCTGCCCCTTCGAGGCCAGCAGGCCCACCACCCGCACGCTGCGCCCCTTGATCAGGATGCGGGCGCCTATCGGATTTTCGTACGGCCCGAACAACTGCCGATAGACGGTCTGACCGATCACCGCCACCATGGCCCCGCCGGTCTCGTCGGCGCGCTCCAGCGTACGGCCGGCGGCGATCTGCCAGTTGGTCATCGGCAGGTAGCTCGGCGTGACCCCTTGGACTCCGGTGGACCAGTTCTGGCCGCCGTACTGAACCTGGCTCGCCTGCCGGATCATGTAGGCGATCTGCTCGACCGCCGGATCCTCGCGGCGCAATGCCTGGGCGTCGGCGACCGTCAGCGTGGAGGCGCTGCCGGAGCCGGCGCGCGCGCCGCTGCTGGTCATCGCCCCCGGCATGACCACGAGCAGGTTCGTGCCCAGGCTCTCGATCTGCTTGCGCACGGCGGCGTTGGCCCCCTGCCCGACGGCGACCATCGCGATCAGCGCCGCGACGCCGATGAACACACCGAGCATCGTGAGCGCCGAGCGCATCTTGTTGCGGTTGATGGCCTGCGCGGCCGCGGTCAGGATCATCGCGGCGAAGCCGAGGGAACGCGACGATCGCGGCGCGGCCCCGGGTGCCGGCGGCGGCGCCGTCGGTGGTGCGGGCAGATCCGCCGCCCCCGCCGTCCGCGGCGCGGCGCCCGCCGGCGTCCGCTCGGTGCCGGCCGGCGTCGCATTGCGTTCATCGGAGATGATCCTGCCGTCGCGCATCGTGATCACACGATCGGCGTAATCGGCCACGTCGCGCTCATGCGTCACCAACAGGATGGTGACGGCCTGCCGCTCGTTGAGCGCGCGCAGAGTCTGCATGATCTCGTGCGACGTGCGCGTGTCGAGATTGCCGGTGGGCTCGTCGGCCAGCAGCAGGCTCGGGCCGTTGATCAGCGCGCGCGCGATGGCGACCCGCTGCTGCTGGCCGCCCGACAGCTGGCCGGGGCTGTTCTCCTCGCGACCCGCCAGCCCCAGTCTGTGCAGCGCGTCCCGGGCGCGCGCCGCGCGTTCGGAACGCCGCGCGGGTCCCGATGCGGCGTAGAACAGCGGCAGCGCCACGTTTTCCAGCGCGCTCGTGCGCGCAAGCAGGTTGAAGCTCTGGAACACGAAGCCGATGCGCTCGCTGCGGATGCGCGCGAGTTCGGGCTCGCTCAACCCCATCGCGTCCACGCCTTCGAGGAGGAATCGGCCGCCCGTGGGCCGGTCGAGGCAGCCGCAAACGTGCATCAGCGTCGATTTTCCCGAGCCCGACGAGCCCATGATGGCGACGAACTCGCCGCGCGCCACAGTCAGGTCCACACCGCCGAGCGCGTGCACCTCGGTACCGCCAACATGATAGGTGCGCACCACATCCCGCAGTTCGATCACCGGCGCGGTCATGGCATGCACCCCACCTCGTTACAGACCGAAGCGCACCGGCGCGCCCGCCTTGGCGTCCGCGCGCGTGCCCGCGGGCCGTTCGCCGACGATCACCTGGTCACCCGCCCCAAGGCCGCCCGCAAGGACTTCCGTATAGGTGTCGTCGTCGAGGCCGGTCTTGATCGCGAGGCCGGCCGGTCGTCCGTCGCGCAGCACCCAGACCCGCGCCACCCCGTCCCCGGCGGGGCGCGCCGGGCCGAGGCCGCTCGGTGCGAAGCGCAGCGCCTGGTCCGGCACCCGCAGCACACCGTCGCGCTGCGCCGTGACGATGCCGACGGTCGCCGTCATGCCGGGCTTGAGCAGCAGCGCCTTGTTGTCGACGCCGACGACCACGTCGTAGGTCACGACATTCTGAACCGCCTGGGGTGCCTGACGAACCTGCGCGACGCGGCCGGCGAATCGCTGGTTCGGAAACGCCTCGACTGTGAAGCTCGCCCCATCGCCGTCGCCGACCGCCGCGATGTCGCTCTCGTTGACGTTGGCGTCGACCTGCATGCGCGTCAGGTCGGTGGCGATGAGAAACAGCGTCGGTGTCTGGAAGCTGGCGGCGACCGTCTGGCCGATGGTCACGTTGCGCGACACCACGGTGCCGTCGACCGGCGAGACGATGTTGGTGTAGCCGAGATTGACCCGCGCGGCCTCGAGGGACGCCTCGCGCTCCCGCACCAGGGCCTGATCGAGCCGGACCTGGGCGGCCGCCTGGTCGAGGGCGCTCTTCGCCAGATCGACCGTGTCCTGGGAAACCACCCCGCGACCGAGCAGTCCCGACACGCGCGGGTAGTTCAGCGCCGCGTAATCGAGGCCGGCCTGATCCTTGACGAGTTGCGCGCGCGCCGTGCCGAGCTGCGCCTGGTTCTCGTCGACGATCGTCTGGTACGGGCGGGGGTCGATCTTGGCGCACAACTGGCCCTTGCGGACTCTCGTGTTGTAGTCGCAGTACTGGGCCTGGATGACGCCGGATACGTAGGTGCCGACGATGATGGTCAGCACCGGGTTGACCGTGCCCGTGGCGCCGACCGTGCGCGCGACCGTGCCGCGGGTGACCGGCGCCAGCACGTATTGGACCTCTCCGGTGGAGCGGCCGGCCCACCAGGCGACCCCCGCAAGCACGACCAGCGCGAGCGCGGCGAGCGCGATGATCCCGCGCTTGCGCGCAAAGCCGCGCTGGCGCCCACGGCTCCGTGGCGTGCGTCGGGTGCCGCCATCACGGCTCCCGCCATTCCGGCGTTGCATGCGAACCCCCGATTCGAAAAGCCGCGGGAGTTCGTTTATACGCAAGGCCCATGGAGCGCACCAGCCGCACTTATACGTAGCGAGCACGCGCCGGGCGCAGCGTCAATGCCGATCGATGCCGTTCGCGCCGCGCGGCGGGACGGGCGCGGTGAAATGCGCCAGATCCGCGCGAAAGCTGGTGGCGATATGGGCGACCGCCGACACGAGGAAGACGCCTGCGATCACCGCGGCGAACTTGCGGACGCCGAGCTTCTCGCGCGACTGATATTCATAGGCCATCGCCAGAGCCGCGACCCATGCCACGCCGAAGGCCAGGCCGCCGAGAACGTCGGAAAGCCAGTGAGCCCGGAGATAGATGCGGGATGCCCCGATCAGCGCGATGAGCGCGACGGCCAGCGCGGTTCCCGCGCGGCGCCAGCGCGCGGACGCGCCCCGCAGCAACAGGTAGGCCAGGAACCCATAGGTCACCGCGCTCATCACCGCGTGACCGCTCGGAAAGGAGAACTGTTCGACTCCGGCATAACTCGACTGCGGGCGCGGCCGGCGCAAGGCCAGCTTGATCACCGCCCCCAAAGTCTCCGCGACGCCCGCGGCCGCGATCCAATATCCCGCCGTGAGCCAATTGCGTCTCATGACGAACCACAGCAGGGAGGCGACGATGACCGCGAGCAGCACCGGCGCGTCCCCGAGTTCGGTGACCGCGACCAACGCACGATCGAGGCCGGCGCTATGCAGCGGCTGCAGCAGCTCGAACAGCCGGACGTCGAAGTTGAGCTGCGGGTCCTGGCTGAGCACATCCTCCACGACTCCGAAGAACAACCAGGCGCCGCCGACCACCAGGAACGCCGCGACGACCAGGAATGCCTTGGGGCTGTCGGCGCCGAGCAGCCAGCGGATGATGTCGCGTCGTTGCAGCGGCCGGTTCTCCGCCTCCCGACGGGGCACCGTCGCGGCAACCGCCCGGCTCCAATGCAGCGAGACGGCCGCGACGGCCGCGATCGCGATGCAGGCCACCCACGCATCCGGCGGCAGCGGCTCGAGCGCGAAGAAGCTCCGCAGCGAAGGCACCCAGAGCGTCAGCATGAACAAGGTGGTCATCGCGCCGACGAGCAACGCCCGGCGCGGGCGCAGCACGCCGGCCGCCAGGGCCAGCACCCAGGTCGCCTCGAGGAACAGCACCAGGGTCGCCGCGGTGCGCGCCGTCCCCGGGTTCGCGGTCCACTCGGCGCGCAGCAAGGCATAGGCGGCGAACACGGCGCTCGCGACGAACACGCCGGCCGGCACCACGAAATGCAGCACGCGGTCCACGAAGCCCGGCCGCAGGCGGTCCCCGTTCGGTTCCAGCGAGAGAAAGAACGCCGGTACTCCGATGGTCAGCGCGTCCACCAGCGAAATGTGCCGCGGCAGGAACGGAAACGCGACGCCGGCGACTCCGGCGGCAAGAATCAGCAGCATCGCATAGACGGTCTTGGTCAGGAACAGCACCGCGACCCGTTCGACGTTGCCGACGACGCGCCGGCCCTCGGCCATGACGGCGGGCATGCTGGCGAATCGATTGTCCAGCAGCACGAGCTGCGCGACCGCCCGTGTCGCCGCGGTGCCGCCTCCCATCGCGACGCCGACGTCCGCCTGCTTGAGCGCGGGGATGTCGTTGATGCCGTCGCCCACCATCGCCACCGTGTGCCCCGCGGACTGCAGGGCCGCGACGATGCTCTTTTTTTGTTGCGGCGAGGTGCGTCCGAACACGGTGCGGCTGCGCGCCAGTCCGACGAGCGCCTGTTCGCCCAGCGCCGTGGCATCGACCGGGTCCTCGTCGCCGGCAATGCCGAGCTCGCGGGCCACCGTGGCGGCGGTCGCCGGATGGTCCCCGGTGATCAGCCGGACCCCGATGCCCTGCGCGAACAGCTGACGCAGCGTCGTCATCGCGTCCGCGCGCAATCGCTCGGTCAGGACCACCAGCGCGACCGGAACGAGCGGCGTCGGCGCGCGTCCGGGCGCAAGCGTCGCGTCGGATCGCGCGAGCAGCAGCACGCGCAGCCCGGATGCCGCGAGTTCGCGCGTGCGCACCATCCGCGCGTCCGCCGCGGGCAGGTCTGCGAGGAGCACGTCGGGTGCGCCCAGCACCCAGGTACCGAGTCCTGCGAACGTCGCGCCGCTCCACTTGCGCGCCGAGGAGAATTCCACGGTTGCCTGCGCCACGGGTCGATCGATCCCGGCAGGCCACGCGGCGGCGATGGCCTGAAGCGTCGCATTGGGCCGGGACGGGACGGCGGCCAGCGCCGAAAGCGCACGCGTGGCGTCGGCGTGATCCGCGAGCGGCTCCATGCTGTGGACCACCAGCGCGCGCTCCGTCAGCGTGCCGGTCTTGTCGATACAGATGACATCCACGCGCGCGAGCGCCTCGGTCGCCGCCAGGTCTTGCACCAGGGCGCGGCGGCGGGCGAGACGCACCGCTCCCACCGCGAGCGCGAGGCTGGTCAGCAGCACCAAGCCCTGTGGCACCATCGCCACGACGCCTGCCGCGCCATACAGCAGCGCCCCCGAGACGCTCATGCCGAGCGTGAACTGGCTGATGAACAGCAAGGTGGCCGTCGGCAGGATCGCCCAGCCGATCACCCGCAGGATGCGGTCGATGCCGGCCCGCAATTCGGAGCGGGCCGGCAGGAAGCGCCGCGCCTCGGCGTCCAGCCGGTGCAGCCACGTCGCTTCGCCGACCACGGTCGCCCGATAGCGCCCAATTCCTGCGACGACGAAGCTGCCCGAACGCACCGCCTCGCCCGCGTCGCGGGCGACCGACTCGGATTCACCGGTCAGCAAGGATTCGTCGAGTTCGAGACCCGATGCGTCCAGCAGCAAGCCGTCCACCGGAACCGTGTCGCCGGCGGCAAGGTCGATCACGTCGTCGACGACGAGGTCCGCGGCCGCCACCTCCGACACCCGTCCTTCGCGGATCACGCGGGGACGCGGGCCGGTTTGCAGCGCCAGTCGATCGAGCGTCCATTTGGAGCGCAACTCCTGCCCGATGCCGATCAGCGCGTTGATCACGATCACGCCGCCGAACAACGCGTCCTGCCATGACCCCTGCGTGATGACGACCACCCACAGCCCGCCCAAAAGCGCGTTGAAGCGGGTGAAGACGTGGGTGCTCAGAATCTGCCGCAGGGTCCGGCCGGCCGGCGTGCGCACGCGATTGACCAGGCCGCCCGCGATGCGCTCGCGGACCTCGGCCTGCGTGAGGCCCCCGGGTGCGGCGCGCGCGTCGCTCATCGGCCGTCCCGCGGCGGCAACGCCAGGAGAGTCGCCAGCACCGCCCGGGCCTTTTGCACCGATGCGCGCAAATCGATGAGTTCCGCGTCGACCGCGACCGCACCGGCATCGAGGCGCGCGTAGTCGGCCAGCGTCTCCGTGCCCGCCGCGAGATCCCGCCCCGCCGCCGCCGCGGCGCGCGCCAAGCCGGCACGACGCGCATCGAGGGTCGCGACCTGGCGCTGCATGATGCGCAGCGCGCTCCATACCTCGTCCGCCTGGCCTGCGCTCTCGTCGAGGCGTGCCTGATAGGAGCGATATAGATACGCGCGGCTCGCGCGCGCGATCGCGATCCGGCCCCGATTGCGATTGAATATCGGCAACGTCAGGCTCACGTCGAAACCGGTGCTTTGGATGCCCTCTTCGGCGCTGCGCGCCTTGTTCACGCCGACGCCGAGCACCGGAAACTGCGCGATGATCTCTGCGCGCAACCGCTCCTCGGCGCTGCGATACCCGGCGCGAAGCGCCAGCAGGTCCGGCCGGCGGCGCGGCAATTGCGCGAGCGCGGCCTGGTAACCGGCCGCGTCGATTTCAGGCTCGTCGGCCCCGTCTCGCAAGCGCAGTCGCACCGTGGGGGCGAGCCCGAGCAGCGCGTCCAGCGCATGCCGATTGTTGCTCTGTCGCAGTTCGAATGCGCGCCAGACCGTCTCCGCCGAATTCCAGGCCAACAGGTCCGCCGACACCTGGCGGGCGGTCAAGTCGTGCCGTGTCAGCGCCTGCGCATCGTGACGGTATAGTCTCCCCAGGCTCCGGCGCCGCGCGTCGAGCAGCGGTCGCAGCTTCTCGAGCGCCTCGGCCTCGATGTAGAGCTCGCGCGCGCTGGCGGCAACTTGCCATTCCTGCCAGAGGATGTCGAGATGAACCTGCCGCGCGTGGGCCTTGGCCGCGCCGCGCGCCGCGGCGCGGGTCACCACGGCCGCCAGATCCTCCGTGACCGCGGCACTGTATCCTGTAAAGAGCGCGGACTTCGAGAGTCCGCCCGAGATCACCGGATCCGGCAGAAGCCCGGCCGCGAACGACTGCGCGTCCGCCACGCCCGCGCCTCGGCGCGCGGCCACGAGCTGCGGATTGGCAAGTACCGCGAGCGTCACGACATTGGTCTCGGAGAGGCCTTTGGCCGCGTCGAAAGGCTCCGGTTTCAAGCCCGGCAGGCCCAGGTCGGCCGCGGGCACGACGATCGCGGGCGCCGGCGCGAGATCCGGGCTCCACGGCAGGGGCTTCGGTCGATAGAGCGCGCAACCGGCAAGCGCCGTCGCGCCAACGACCGCCAGCCATCCGCCCACACGCCGGGCGGCGCTCAACGCCGCTGCTCCCGCGATAACTGTCGGTGTCGCCAATGCAGATACAGCGCCGGAATCAGGTTGGTGCTGCGCACCGCGCTCCAAACCAGGCCGCCGAGGATCACGACCGCCAACCCCTGCTCGGGCGCCGCACCCTGGCCGAAGCCGACCGCCGTGGGCAACATCCCCAGGATCGCGGTCAACGCGGTCAGTAGGATAGGGCGGAACCGCACCTGAATCGCTTCACGCACCGCCTCATCGAGAGGCAAGCCGGCGGCCTCGTTCTGCTTCGCCCGATCCAGCAGCACGATGCTGTGACGCAATCCAATACCAATCAGCGTCAAGAAACCGATGATGCCGGTGGCATTGAGACCCACTCCGCTCAGGACCAGCGCGATCGCGCCGCCGGTGACCGCGAGCGGAATCTCGAGCAGCAGGATGCCCGGCACGAGCAGCCCGTCGAATTGCAGCACGAGAATGCCGACCATCAGCAAGAACGCGGCGAGCGCCGCGACGCCGAGACCCAAGGCCGCACGCTCGAGCTCCGCATACAAGCCGCCGAACGCGTAACGGTAGCCGGGCGGCAGCTTCAGGCCGACCAGTGCCTGGCGCGCCGCGGCCACGGTGCCGCCGAGTGTGCCGCTCGGTGTCGCGAGGATGTCGAGCGCGCGGGCGCCCGCGATATGCCGGATCTGGTTCGGCGATTCGACCAGGTCGAGACGCGCGAGCGTCCCGAGCGGCGTCCAGCCGTACGTGCGGATGGGAAGAGCCGCCAACTCCGGCATCGACAGCTGCTGGGCGTCCGCGAGGCGCAGGTAAAGGTCGAGCGGCACGTTGCCGCGCGGCACCTGTGCGAGAACTTCGCCGTTCAACAGGGGATCGACCTGCGCGTAAAGCTGTGCCGGGGACAGCCCGTAGGCAGCGAGCGCCTGCGCACGCGGCTCGAGCTGCAGCTGGGTCACCGGGTAACCATCATTGTTGAACAGATCTGAAAGCGCCGGGATGCGGCGCAAGCGCCCGGCGATCCGCTTGGCGAGGGCGCGCAGTTCGGTCACGCGGCTGCCGAAAACGTGGATCACGAACGGCTGCGGCAGACCCGACAAACTCTCGCCGAGCCGTTCGATGGTCGGAGTATCCACCGCGAGCTGCACGGCGGGAAGCTTCGACTCCGCCTGAATCCGACGACCCATGTCATCGAGTGCGTTCACACCGACGCCGCTCTTGAGGCCGACCATGACCTCCCCGGCATAGGCAGGTTCGGTGTAAGTCGTGCTCGCCGAGGAACCGATGCGCGCATAAACATGGGCGACCGCGGGATCGCGCAGCAGCCGCCGGGTGATCGAGGCAGAGGCTGAACGTGCGTCGAGCAGCGAACTGCCGGGCGGCAGCGTAAATGACTCGAGCAGGACCCCCTCATTGGGCAGCGGCAGGAAATCGATCGGCACCAGCACGAGCGCAACGAGGCTCACGGCGAGCACGCCGAAGGTGATCGCGAGCGACAGGCGCGGTCGCCGCGACACGAGCGCGAACAGTCGTTCGTTCCCATGGCGCACCCATTCGAGCGCGCGCGGCCCACCCCCGGCACCGGCGCCGGCGCTGCTGCGCGCGCCAATGGCCCCCAAGCCGAGCGGAATGAAGGTGAGCGACACCAGCAGCGAGGCCAGCAGCGCAAACGTCATCGCGACGGAGAATGGAGTGAAGAAAAGCCCGACGAGTCCGCCGACGAACAGCAGCGGCACATAGATCGATACGTTCGTCAGCGTCCCCGTGAGGTCCGGGATGACGATGTCCTTCACGCCGCGCCAGATCCCCTCCCAGTGCCCATCTCCCTGTTCCCAGCGGTGATAAATGCTCTCCAATACGATGATCGCGTCATCCGCGAGCAGCCCCACCGCGACGGTAAGCGCGCCGAGCGTCATCAGATTCAGGTCCTGACCGGCGAAATACAACGCCGCTATCGCGAGCGCGAGAGACAAGGGAATGCTGCAGACAAGAACCCAAATTCCCCGGCCGGCGCCCAGCACCCAGAACAGCACCGCCGCGGCGAGCGCCATGCCGATCAGCAGATTTCGACCCAGGTCCATGCCCACGAGATGCACGATGCGTCCCTGATCGTAGATGCGGATCCATCGCACGCCCGCCGGCAACTGACCGAGCGATTCATCGAGCGTCGCCCGAACCGCCCTCGTCACCGGCCCGGTCGCGGTTCCGGGCTGCTTGATGACGGTGAGGGCGACGCTCGGACGTCCGTCCAGTGATACGGCGCTGTGCGTCGGCAGCGGCGCGCGGACCACCCGCGCCAGATCGCGCAACGGAATCGGCCCGTGCGGTCCGGGCACCGGAATCGCCTCGACCTGCGCGACATGCACCGGCAGGCTGCGCGCTTCGATGAGGACGTCGTTGTGTCCCTGGATCGTGTAGCCTGAGGGCCCGAGCACGACTTGGTCCTTGACCGCCTGGACGATCGCCCCGACCGCGATCCCATAGCGGCGCAACGCGCCGAGATCCGGCTGGATCCACAGCGCCTCGTCGCCGACGCCGTAGACGTTGACGAACTGCACTCCGGACAGCGCCCGCAGCGCCGGCGCCACGTCGGCGTTGATGGCGCGCTCGACTTCGGCCGGCGCGACCCCCGCGGGAATTTGCACGGTGTAATCGGCCACCTCGTTGATGGCATTGCCCATGATCTGCGCGAGCGGCTGCGCCGCACCGGGCAACTCCCCGCGCGCACGATCGATTGCGCCATTGACGGCCTGTAGATCGAGCGCCGTCGCGGTGCCCTCGCGAAAGCGCACGTCGATTTCGACGACGCCTCCACCCATCACCGAACGCACGCTCGCGAGGTCCGGCAGTGCGAGGAGTTGGCCCTCCAGCGGATAGACGACGAGGTTCTCGAGTTCGCCGGCGGTGGCGCCGGGCAGATGCACGACCACGCCGATCTGCGGGAAGTTGAATTGCGGCAGCACCTCCACGGAAATATGGAGGAACGCATACACGGCGGCACCGCCGAGCGCGGCAAGCACCAGCGCCCAAAGAGCCGGACGCATCAGAATCCGTCGTGACCCGGGGTCCGTGCCGATGGCCATGACTCAGTCTGGCGGCGTGTAGTGCGCCGCAATCCCACGGTGAAACTCCAGGTAGGCGTTCTCGGCGACAACCCGCTGACCCGGGCTCAATCCGCGCTCGATGAAGGTGTACCACCCTCGCGCCGGACCCGGAACTACCACCTGTCGGCTCACACCCGCGGGGCCGGCCACGAGGACGAACCAGTGCGCATGATCGAGTATCAGCGCCGCGGTGGGCACCGCGACCAAGGAGCGCGTTCCCGCGTCGAGCACCACGGTTCCTCGCTCGCCGTCGAGCCACCGTCGTGACGGCGCCGCATCGCCGCCGTTGCGATCCGCCGGCGCCAAGCCGATCGACTCGGCGCCGTCCGCGGCGAGCGTCGCGGATACGGTGACCACCCGCACCGCCACGGCACCGGCGCCGGATGCCGGCCGGAACCGCCCCTCCATGCCGACGCGAACGGCGGCCGCATCGGCACCGTAATAGTCCGCCCGCAGCCACAGACGATCGTCCGCCTGCAGCGTGAAAATCGATTGCCCCGCCGTGACGCGCTCGCCGTCGGCCGCGGTCACCGCAAGCACCCGCCCTGCGGCGGGAGCGCGCAGGTCGCGCAGACTACGAGCCGCGCGCAGGCCGGCGACGGCGGAATCCAAGTCGGCCTGCGCCGTCGCCAGCGCGCTTTGCGCGGAGGCTTCGGACTGACGCGTCGCGAGATCGAGCGCCAGCTGGCGGCGCTCCGCGCCGAGCAAACTTTGGGCGGCCGCGACGCGCGCCTGCGCGCCGTCGACGGCGGCCCGGCGACCGGCCAGCAGCGCGTCGATCTGCGGTCCGCCGAGGCGCGCGAGGACCTGGCCGGCGACGACGGGGGAACCCGGCAGGACGCGCAGCGTGGTGACCATGCCGTCCTCCGCCGCGCGCACGCGCAAGGCGGCGATCGGCTGAACCTGACCATAGGCGGACAGATGCAGCGTCACCGGTCGCGACCGCACGATCACGGTACCGGCATCCGACGCCGCCGACGCCGACGTGCCCGCGCCTCCAACATCGGATGTGCCGCAGGCCGCAAGACCCAGGCACGCGAGCACAACCGCGGCCGCCGCCCCCCAGTTGCCGCCCGAGGGCCGCTTCATCACGATGACGTCAGCGCCAAAATGGGTTGCACCAGGCGTTCGCCAAACGCGGCGCCGAGCAGCAGTGCGGTCGCGAGCAACGGAATCAGCAACAAGGCGGCGCGCTGCAGACGTCCCACGCGGCTCGAGCCTGCCGCGTCCGCCATCGGCAGCGGCGCAAGCAGGCGCGAGATCCGGGTCTTGAGCGCGTGAGCCGACCGGTCATTGTGAAGACAGGCTCGCGGCTGCAGGGACGGCGTGCGCGGATTCCCAAGGAATCGAATCGATGCCACGATCGCCGCCGCGAGTTCCTCACCGTCGGCGCCGGCCGCGCGCGCCTCGTCGTCGCGCGCCAATTCGAGCGCCTCGAGCCACAACGCGAGCCGCCTGTCGGCTTGGGGCCAAGGCCACTGCAGGTCGGTGATCAGTTGCGCGAGCCAGATGCGCAGCGGGTCGCGGTGGCGCGCATGCGCCCGTTCGTGCATCAGCGCCGCGCGAATGGCGCCATCGTCGAGTTGTTTGGCGAGCATCGGCGGGAAAACCACCAGTGGCTGGAAGAGGCCGACGGTCGAGATGCCCGATTCGCCCGGAACCCGCAACAACGACCAGACGGCCCGCAACGCGGCGCGCAGGAACACGACGATGAACGGTGTCGCTACAGCGAGCACCACCCACCGATCGAGCGGATCCGGCACCGGATCCGGCTCGCGGAACGCCCAGCCCACCAGCCAGGTGGCCACGACCAGCGTCGGCACGACCGGATACCACAGTCGCAGCCAGTGGAACCGCTCGAGATCGTGCACGGTCTCGCCGCGTCGGCCGGCCCACGGCCAGGACGCGAAGAGTTGTAACAACAGTCCGCCGAACAGCATGATCAGCAGCGACAGCAGCGATTCACGTTCCACGTTTGGACCTCCTGCGGGCGGCCACCGCGCGTTCGATTTCCTCGAGCAGCGCGGGATTCAGCGCATCGACCGCCTCGACGAGGGCGGCCACCGCGGCGCGCGGCGCGGCGCCAAACAGGCGGGCAACGGCGCTGCGGGCGCGCGCACGCTCGACTTCGTCAGCGTCGGCGCGTGCCCGGTAGATGAATGCCTGACCCTGACGCTCGCGCTGGATCAAGCCCTTCTCGCGCAGCCGGTCCACGACCTTGGCCGTGGTCGTGTACACGAGATTCTGCGGAGCACCGAGGCGCTCATGCAAATCGCGCACCGACGCCGATCCGAGACGCCAGATCTCGGCGAGCACCGCATACTCGAGATCGTCGGCCGGGAGTCGAAATCGCGTCATCGGTCAACTATACGACGCCCGTCGTAGTCGCGCAAACCCGCGGGTTTCGATGCTGGATAAGTAGCATTCCTGATCGCGGCCTCGCGTCGATGGCGGTACAAAGGGCCGAACTTCATTGGTCACCGGGTATGTACGTCATGAAAACTGTGATTGCCTTGGTCGCTCTGGTCGCCGCGGCGGGACTCGCCCTGCCCGGTGAGTCGCTGGCACAGCGCGGCATGGGTGGAGGCATGGGCGGCGCCTTTACGCGGCTGTACAACCAACAAACGGTCGAAACGGTCAGCGGACAGGTGCTGTCGGTCGACAAGGTTGCGCCCCGCCGCGGCCGGCTCTACGGCATACATCTCATGCTGAAGACGGCGCAGGGCGAAATTTCGGTGCACCTCGGCCCCAGCTGGTTCATCGAACGACAGACCATGAAAATCGCGGTGAACGATGTCGTCGACGTCACGGGCTCGCGAATCACCTACGACGGCAAGCCCGCCCTGATCGCCGCGCTGGTCAAGAAGGGCGACGAGACGCTCGAACTGCGCGACTCGCGCGGCCTTCCGCTCTGGAGCGCGATGAAGTCGAAATGATTGCCGGGGCGGCTTAGGGCTTGACGGCCTCTGAGAGCATTCGGCCCACCGCCGCCGGGGATTGGGGCACCGCAGCGCCTTGCACGAGGAAATTGGCGTGTTGCATCGTGGCAAGGCTCAACGCGCCGACCAGCGGCCGCAGCGCGGCCAGAAGATGTGCGTCATGGGCCCGGCGCGGTGACACCAACAGCAGCGCGTCATAAGGCGGCAATGCCTCCTTGCGATCCGCCAGAAGCTTCAAGTCGTATTTGGCAATCCGCCCGTCGCTCGAATAAGCCATCACCACATCCACGTCGTGGCTCATCAAGGCGCCGAACAGGAAATTGGACTGGTATTGCCGCTGCGCCGCGAAGTGCAGTCCGTACTTCTCGGTGAGGTCGCGCCATTCCGGCCGGCTGAAGACTTCCAGGTCGCCGCCGATTCTCATTGTCGAGGCGTAGGCTGCGAGGTCGCCGATCGACTCGATGTGCAGCGCCCTCGCGCGGTCGGCCGGCATGGCCAGCGTGTACCTATCCTCGAAACCCAGGGATCCGAGGACGAGGATGTGATGTTCTCGCATCAGCCAGGCCGTGGTCTGCTCCAGCACCGTCTTGCGTCCCGGCATGTCGGTGCGGTGCATCTCGCTGGTCCAGATCGTGCCCGAATAATCGACGTAGACGTCGACATCGTTGGCCGCGAGCGCATGGAACAGCACCGTCGAACCGAGGCCTGTTCGTCGCACCGCCGGAATTCCCGCGCGATTCAACCGGTCCTGTATCAACGCCCCGAGAATATATTGTTCGATCGCGGGCTTGCTGCCGACGATCACCCGATCAGGGGCCATGCCGATCAGCGGCAACAGGCTCGCGCCGACGACGGCAATCAAGGCGGCAAGGGCCACTCCCAGGCGCCGGCGCGAACGCAGCCTCAATCCATCCTGAACCAATGCCAGCAACCGGTCGACCACCACCGAAAGGGCCGCGGCGGCGGCGCAGCCGAACAGCACGTAAACCCAGTTCTCCGTCTGCAGTCCCGTGAAGATGTAGTTCCCCAGGCTGGTCTGCCCGATCGGTGTCGCGAGCGTTGCCGTGCCGATGACCCACGCCGCGGCGGTACGGATCCCCGCAAGAATGACGGGCGCGGCGAGCGGCAGTTCGACCAGCCACAGCGACTGCCACGGAGTCATGCCCACCCCGCGTGCCGCAACCTTGGCCGCCGGATCGATGCCCGCGAGCCCGGTGATCGTGTTTTGCAGAACCGGCAGCATCGAGTACAGCGTGAGCGCCATCAGCGCCGGCAGAAATCCGAGCGCGCGGAAAGTAAAGCCGAAAATCGCCAGCGTGAAGTGGGAGATCGCCAGGAGCAGCGGATAGAACAGCGCGACCAGCGCCAGACCGGGAATCGTTTGAATGATCCCCGCGAGGCCGAGTATGGGACCGCGCAGCCTGCGCGACCGCGTCGCGAGCAAGGCCAGCGGCAGGCTGATCACCAACCCGAGCGCGAGCGACGAGACGCTGAGCAGCACGTGCTGGCTCAGATAGTCCGGCAGGTGCAGGAGCGCCTGGCGCCAGGGCGATGAATCCGTCATCTTGGCGCCCCTTCCAGGGCTTCGGCGAGCTTGCGCGCCCGCCGTCGCGGATTGTCGATCATCCGCCGCACCAGCTCGTCGGCCGGCGCATCCAGAAGTCCGCCAGGGGTATCCACCTGGACGATCCGCCCGGCGCGCATCACCGCGATGCGGTCGGCCATCAGCAAGGCTTCGGTCATGTCGTGCGTGACCATGACCGTGGTCAAATTCAACTCGACGTGGATCCTGCGAAAATCCTCCGACAGGTCATCGCGCGTGATTGGATCGAGCGCACCGAACGGCTCGTCCATCAGCATGACCTTCGGCCTGCCGGCCAGAGCGCGCGCCAACCCCACGCGCTGGCGCTGCCCCCCGGACAATTCCGCGGGATAGCGGGAGCGGTATTGAGCGGCATCGAGGCGTACGAGGGCGAGCAGTTCATCCACTCGCCGGGACATTTCGTCGCGGCTCCAACCCAGCAAGCGCGGCGTGATCGCGATGTTTTCGGCGATCGTCATGTGCGGAAAGAGGCCTATGCCTTGGAATACGTAGCCGATCCGGCGGCGTAGCGAAACCGGGTCGGCGCGCCGGACGTCCTCGCCGTCGACCCGGACGGTTCCGGAGTCCGGCTCGATCAGCAGGTTGACCATGTTCAGGCTCGTGGTCTTGCCGCAGCCGGATTCGCCGATCAGAACCATCAGTTCCCCGCGCGCGATGCGCAGCGAGAATTGGCGCAGCGTGGGTTCCGCGTCCGCGGAATAGCCCTTTGTTACCGCGTCGAACTCGATCATGAACTAGCGCAGCACGCCGGCGTCAACCATGGGCGTCCGCCATGCCCCAGGCTCGCAGCAGCCGCGGCTGCAGCACGCTCCAGTCGACGACCCCGACCGACTCCGCCCACGCCGCGTATTGCCTCGCGAGCCCGTCGACCAGACCCTTGTTGCGGTTGCTCAGATCGTGAAGCTCGGTGCGGTCCACTTCCATGTCATAGAGTTCCCAAGGTTCATTGAACCTGCGCACCAGTTTGAGATTGCCGGACCTGACCGCGCAATTGCCCTCGTGTTCCCAAAAAATGGGTTGCTGCCGCGTCCATGGATTACCGGCGAGCAAGTTCATGAAGCTTTCCCCGTCCGGCCGCTGCATTGCCTCGCCGCCGAGCTCGGATGGATAACCCACACCCGCGGCCTCCAATATCGTGGGCAGTATGTCGACGACGTGGCCGGCGGCGTGGGCCTTGCGGCCGGCCGGGATGCGGGCCGGCCATTGGACGATCAACGGCGTGGAAATTCCACCCTCGTGCACCCAATGTTTGAACAGTCGAAACGGCGTATTCGACACATTGGCCCAGGGCAGGTCGTAGCTCATGTAAGTCTGCGCGCCGCCGGGCCGCAGATTCGGCCGATTCCCGAGGGCGATCTTCTTCCCGTCGTTGGTCACGTCCGGGTAGAACTTCGCCCACCCGTCCTCGCGCATGAGCTCCGCGCAGCCGCCATTGTCGGACAAGAACAGCACCAGGGTGTTCTCGTCCTGGCCCAGGCGACGCAGCGTATGCAGCACCCGGCCGATTTGCTGATCCATTCGATCGAGCATCGCGGCGTAGACCGCCATCCGGCTCGACTCCCAGTCCCGATGTTCGACATCGGTCCATGCCGGCGCATCCCGGTCTCGCGGCGAGATCTGCCAGCGATGCGGGAGCACCCCGCGCGACAGCATTTCCTCGTGGCGGGCCGTACGTGCGGCATCCCAACCACCGGCGTAGACGCCACGGTATCGGGCGATGTCTTCCTCGTGCGCCTGCAGCGGCCAGTGAGGCGCGGCGTGCGCCAGGTACAGAAAGAACGGCGCGTCGGACTTCGCGCTGCTCTCGATCATCTCGATCGCCTGGTCGGTGATCGCATCGGTGAAATAGTAATCCGACGGCGGGACGGCGACTCGCCGGTCGTCCTCCATGATGTACCAGGGCGAGAAATAGTTGATCGTGCCGTCGATGATACCGTAGAAGCGGTCGAAGCCCCGCTGGCGCGGCGTGGGATGATCGACGTCACCGACCCGCCAGGTATCGACCAGTCGCGCCCAGAAGTCGCCGCCAACGTGCCACTTGCCTGCCATGAAGGTGCGGTAGCCTGCCGGGCGCAGCAGTTCGGCGATGGTTGGTGCGTCATTGCGAAGACAGCCTTGATAGGCCGGCGTGCCGAGGTTTGCGCCCATGTGCCCTATGCCCGCACGGTGCGGATACAGGCCGGTCAAAAGCGACGCACGAGTGGGGCAGCATCGGGCGCAGTTGTACATGGACGTCATCAGTACGCCGCGCCGCGCCATCCCATCGATGTGAGGCGTGCGAATCTCCGACCCCATGACCCCCAGGTCGCCGAAGCCCATGTCGTCCGCCAGGATCAGGACGATGTTGGGTCGGCGACCGCCGACGCCGCGCGCGGCGGAATCGACGCTCAACATCGCGAACATCCGCCGACCGACAACTGCCCCATGTATCCCCCGGCTTGATTGATTTCGAGACTAACATACGGCCTGCCATCCGATGCCGGGCATTCGCGGCGCGTCGACGTCATCCGCTACACTACGCGCGGGCCAAAGCGCTTCTGCACGGTGTCGAGCCCGCGGCCGCCACGATGTCATTTCAAACAGATCCGCCCGGACACGGGCCGTCGATGGATCGCGTACGCGCCGCGGTGGCCGACGCCTTGACGCGGCATGACCTCGCCGCGGCGGCCGCGGCGGTGACGCGGCTCGAGGAGTCGCGTGCCGGCGAATCCGCGGCGCCGGATGTTGCCGCGGCGTCTCACGCGGAAATCGGCGATTTGTGGTCGGTACTCGGTGACTACGCGCGCGCGCTCGCCGCGTACGGGCGGGCCGTCGAACTCGCGCCGACCCGGTCCCGCTACTGGTTCAACCGGGCCGCCGTCCGGCGCTTTCTGGGCGATCTCGGCGCGGCGGAGCAGGACTACGATGAGGCGATCCGCCTCGCGCCGCACGATGCCCAGGCATACTTGAACCGCGCGGACCTTCGCCCGCAGACGATAGAGCGCAACCACATCGACGAACTCGAGCGCGCGCTGCGCGCCGCCCCGCCGGACTGGCGCCATCAAGTGCCGCTGCGTTACGCGCTCGCGAAGGAATACGAGGACCTCGGCGATCATCGCGCCTCGTGGCACCACCTGGCCGCGGGCGCGCAGTTGCGACGGCGCAATATGCGCTACGACGTGCGCACGGACCTGGCGACGATGGAGTGGATCCGCGAGGCGTTCCCCGCGCGCGCTCCGTCCGGCGGGAACCCGACGGACCGGCCGATTTTCATACTCGGCATGCCGCGCACCGGTTCGACGCTGGTGGAACGGATTCTCGGCAGCCACAGCGACGTACACGCCGGCGGGGAGTTGCAGGATTTCGGGCTGGCGGTGGTCGAGGCCGTGCGGGCGCATCTGGGGCGCGACGCAGGGCGGCGGGAAATGGTCTTCGCCTCGTCGTTGATCGACCACGCGAAGCTGGGCGGCGACTACCTGCGGCGCACGCGGCTGCGAACCGGGGATCGGGGGCGATTCACGGACAAACTGCCGCTCAACTATCTATACATCGGCCTGATCGCGCAGGCCCTGCCGAATGCGCGCATCGTGCATGTGGTGCGCAATCCGATGGCGACCTGTTATGCCGTGTTCAAGGTGCTGTTCGACCAGGGATACCCCTTCTCCTATGAACTTTGCGAACTGGCCGACTATTACATTGCCTACCGGCGGCTGATGCACCACTGGCACGCCGTGTTGCCCGGTCGTCTGATCGAAATCACCTATGAAGCCCTGGTCGTCGATCCTGCCTCGGAGACCCGCCGCCTGCTGGACGCGCTGGGCCTCGCCTGGGAGCCCGCGTGCGTCGACATTCTCGCCAACCAGTCACCGTCGACGACCGCGAGCGCATCGCAGGTTCGCCGGCCGATCCACCGGGTCGGCATCGACCAATGGCGCCATTACGAGGCACAGTTGTCGCCGGTCGCTCTGCGGCTGCGCGGCGCCGGTATCAGCCCCGAAGGCTAGTCCGCGCCCCGCGCCGCGGGGGGCGAACGGACCAGTATCACAACCGGTTCGTCGCCGGCCGTGGCCGGCTTCAACCGGCGATAGCCCAGCTTGTCCGCAACCCGGAAGGACGCCTGATTGCCGCGCTGAATGCGGCACGCGGTACGCCGGGTTCCGAAATGCCCGTCACCCCAGCGCACCACGGCGCGCAGCGCCTCGGTTGCGTACCCCTTTCCCTGCGCATGTACCGCCAACGCCCAACCAATCTCCGGCAGCCCGTCGATTTCCGGATGGGCGTCGCGGCGGAAATCCGCAAAGCCGAGATCGCCGACGTATCGGCCAGACGAGTTCTCGACGACGGCCCAGTACCCGAATCCGAGCAAGGTCCAGTGCCCACGGTAGCCCAGCAGCCTCTGCCAGGTGCGGGACGCGGGCGACGGTTCACCGATCGTGAATCGCGCAATCTCCGGATCGGCCCACATCGCCACGCAGTCGGCCACATCGCTCAATTGATGGGGCCGGAGCAGCAGCCGCTCGGTGCGGATTTCCGGGGCGGCGCGATGCGCGGTGATCGGTGCTCCGATGGTCACGGATGTTCTCCTGCTGGCGGGTGGGCCGTCCCGCTCAGCGGCCGAACCAGGCCTGAACGCGCGCCGCCTGCGCGTGGTCGTAGCGCAATCCGAGCTTGGTCCGACGCCAGAGCACGTCCTCGCCGCCGCTCGCCCATTCCCGATCCTTGAGATGTTGAAGTTCCGCCTCGAACAGCTGCGGCGCGATCTCCTCGCCCAGGGCGCGCGTGTCGGGGGCGCCGCCGAGAATGTCATCGATCGCGGTCCCGTAGCCGCGGCAGAGCCGGCGGATCAACTCCGGCGGCATTCCGGTCCTCCGTGCCAGCTGGTCGCGGCTGAATGCATCGAAATCGGCGCCCGCGAAATCGCCGCCCGGCAGCGTCGCCGCGCGGGTCCACGGCGAAGCCCGCTCGCCGAGCGCGGGCAGCAGTTCGGCCAGGGCGTGCTCGGCGAGCTTGCGGTACGTCGTGAGCTTGCCGCCGAACACCGACAGCATCGGCGCGGCGCCCGCAGGTGCGTCGAGATCGAAGGCGTAATCCCGGGTGACCGTCGACGCATTCTGCCGGCCGTCGTCGTACAAGGGCCGGACTCCCGCATAGCTCCAATGCACGTCGGCCGGCGTGACCGGCTCGCGCAGATAATCCGACACGGAACCGCACAGGTACTGCACCTCGTCCTGATCGGCGCGCAGCCCCGACGGATCCCCGTCGAACGGCACGTCGGTCGTGCCGATCAAGGTGTAGTCCTGCTCGTAGGGAATGATGAACACGACGCGTCCGTCGGCATTCTGCAGCGTGTAAGCCTGGGGCCCGTCGTAGAGGCGGCGCACGACGATGTGGCTGCCCTTGACGAGCCGCAGGGAACTGCGCCTGTTCGCGCCGCTCGCGCGCAGCACCTCCTCGACCCAGGGTCCGGCGGCGTTCACAAGTGCGCGCGCGCGCACGCCGCGGCGGGCGCCGGAGCGCGAAACCAGGTCGACGCTCCACTCGCGCCCCGCACGGTGCGCGGCATCGAGCGCCGAACCGACCTCGACGACGGCGCCGCGGTTGCGCGCATCGATCGCGTTCGCGACCACCAGGCGGGCATCGTCCGCCCAGCAGTCCGAATATTCGAAGCCGCGCCGGTAATCCACGCGCAGCGGTTCGAACTCCGGGTCACGCCCGCGGCGCAAGGACCGGGTCGGCGGCAGGCGCCGGCGGCCGCCGATGTGGTCGTACATCAGGAGTCCGAGCCGCAGCACCCAGGCCGGTCGCAACCCTCGGTGCAAGGGCAGCACGAAGCGCAGCGGCCAGATCAGGTGGCCCGCCGCCGCGAGCAGCACCTCGCGTTCGGCGAGGCTTTCGCGCACGAGGCGGAATTGGTACTGCTCGAGGTACCGCAGGCCGCCGTGAATCAACTTGGATGAGGCCGAGGACGTCGCGCAGGCGAGGTCGCCGCGTTCCGTGACCAGCACGGACAGGCCGCGGCCGGCCGCGTCGCGCGCAATGCCGACACCGTTGATGCCGCCGCCGACGACGACCAGGTCATAAAGAGGTCTCTGGGATTCGTTCATCATCCTCACACATTCGTCATGGCCCCCCGCGGATTCGCACAGGGTGGTGGGTATCGATGGATGATGCCGGTCGGGGAAACTCAGAGCAAGGCGAGACCTTCGAAGAGTGCGCGATGCCTCGTGTCCGCCCGATAGAAAACCGGCGGCTGCCCGATCGGAGCCTCGACGTCGCACTGCGCGCCGCCGGCGTAAGTCCGCCCGCTCCACGCATGCACCCAGTCGACTCCGGCGGGCAGGTAGGTGCTCCAACGCGACACGCCCGCATCCAGAACCGGTGCGACCAGGAGATCCGCGCCGAACAGGTAGGAGGTCTGGCCCTCGTAGGCACGCGAATCCTGTTCGAAATGCAGAAACAGCGGCCGCTGCAAGGGCAGTCCCGTGGCGGCGGCCTCGGTGCACAACTCGGCGAGATACGGAGCCAAATGACGATAGACCCTGGTCATCCGCGCGAAATGACTGAGCACCCGCGGATCCTGGTCGACTTGCAGATTGTCGCCCGGCCGGTTGCCTTCGTGTGTACGCATCACCGCGGTGAACGCCGCCATCTCGGCCCACCGCATGATGAGTTCCGCGGTGCGGGTGTTGCCGAATAGGCTGGTGTAGCCGCCGATGTCGCTGTGGTGGTAGGCATTGCCCAACAGGCCGGAGGATAGTGCCGCACAGATCACGGTCTGCAGGCCGTCGTGGCGGCTGAAGTCGACCGATTGATCGCCGGCCCACAACAGCGGGCAATGCGCCTGGACGCCGGTGAAGCCGGCGCGCATGAAGAACAGCGTCTCGCCGGTCCTGCCGCGGCGCGAAACCGCATCCGCATTGACCTTGGCCCAGATCACCGGCCACGCGTTGTGCGCCAACATGCCGTCGAGGCCGCTCCACAGGCGCACGTCGATCGGCAGATATTCGCCGAAATCGGCCATCCAGCCGGACAGGCCGAAGTCCAGCATGTTGCGGCCGATCACCCGCTCCTCGAACCATTCGGCCGCCGCGGAGTTCGTGAAGTCGACGATTCCGCAGTCGAATTCGCCGAAATCGAGGAGGTACGGTTCGTCGCGATCGATGCGCCTGGCGAGATAGCCGGCCGCGGCCGCCTCGGCGTACAGTTCGCCGTCGGTGCAAAGATACGGGTTCACGTAACCGAGGAAGCGGATGCCGCGCGCGGCCAGCTCCGGGATGCGCCGGTCCAGATCCGGATACCGCTGCCGGTTCCAACTCCAGTTCCAGAACAAGCGCCGGCCGAACGAAGTCTCGCGGACACCGACCCAGTCTTCGCACCACAGTCCGCTGATCGCGGCCCCGGCTTCGACATATCGTTCCAGCCGCTCGAGGCTGCGCGCGCCGTCCTTCAGGCCGATGATCGCGCCGGCGCGAACCCAGGCGGGCAATTCGGGTTGGCGGCCGAAGCGTGTCGACAGCGTACCCACGAGATCCACGAACCGATCGGCCCGCCAGATCTCGACCTGCCGCGGGAGCGCCCAGACTTCGATCTCGTGAAATTCGCGATGCCTGAAATCGAAGACCGTGTAGGCGGTGCCTTCGACGTGGAGCGCGTAGTGTTCGGACGAGAGATAGGTCGGCTGGGGATAATTCGTGGTGTAGTAGTCACCGCCGCCGCCGTTGCGACAATCGGCCTCGAACGTGATGCGGGTGGATTTGTCGCGTCCGACGCCGGGCTCCGAGGTCCACAGCGGGAACCGGCGTCCCCGCAGGTCGAAATACGACAACTGCTCGCCGCCGCCCCAGATTCTCTCGCCTTCGCCGGCCGCGATGCGCAGCCAGAAGCGGTTCAGCCCGGCCATGGCCTCCAGGAACACGAGCGCGAGACCGCCGCCGGATTCCTCCACCTCGATGCGCACCGCCGGCGGATCCGCCGGCGACGCGGCGAGCGCGATGCGCACGCGCGAGTCCGACCGGTCGACGGCCGAGTGCGTCAGCGGAATTCGCGCGATGAGATAGTCGTCGATGCGAAAATTGCCGTGGTTCATGCGCACCGACGGCTCGCCGGCCCCAACGTACATGCACGGCTCGGAGCGTCGATGCCGCAGCACGGTCAAGCCCGCCACGACGACGTCGAATCCATCCGGGTGATCGATTACCGGCATTTCAATCGGTCCATTCCAAGGACTCCAACAGCGGATAGGGAGCGGACGGTCCGGCGGGGACTCGAGGGGGGGCCGCCGCCCCGCCCGCTCCGTACTCGTCAGGTCAGCGCAAACTCAGTGCCCACCGCCGAACTTCGCATGGAACTCGATCCCGTAGTAGCGATTCGCATCCCGCGGAACGAAATACTGGATGCTGCCGCCGGGCCCGCCGGTCTGGGCGAACGAAGCGTAGCTCGTGTTGCTGATGTTCTTCACGACCGCCGTCAGGGTCATGCGATGGTCGTGGTCGCTGAACGCCAGACTCGCGTTCCACATGCCATAGCCGTGCAGCCGCAGATAGGGATTCTCGCCTCCGTTGGGGCAGTACGAGGTCGTGCAGGTTGCGAAGTCCGCGTACTGCACGCTCTGGTAGCTGTAGTCGCTCGCGAGCGTCAGGTCGAAAGGCAGACCCGCCGACCAGGTGTAGTCGGTCCCGACGTTGCCCTTGAACTTCGGGGCGAACGGCAGGGCGCTGCCGCTCGCGGCAACGGCGTGCGGATTCGCCCCGGCCGGCGCATTGAAGTTCGTCACATGGGCATCCGCGTACGTGACGCCGCCGTTGACGTTCCAGGCGCTCGAGACGTGCGCGGCGCCGGTGAACTCGAAGCCCTGGCTCACGACCGATCCCGCATTGGTCAGCTGCGTGATCACCACGCCGTTCAGCACCGTCGGGCTGTTGGCCTGGAAGTTCTGGAATTCCTCGCGAAACACGTCGGCGTTCAGATAGGCCTCGCCGCCGAGCAACGTCGACTTCAGGCCAAGTTCGTACGCGGTCGAGGTCTCGGGTGCGAGCGGCGCGGACTGCAGGTTGTTCTGGTTGAAGTAGACGTTGTAGGCGGGACCCTTGTAACCCCTGGCCCAGGTCAGGTACGTCATCTCATCGTGCGTCAGGTCCCACTGCACGCCGGCCTTGCCGGACAGGTTCGACCGCGACGTCGAACCGCTGCCCTGGAACGGCAGGCAATTCGGCTGAGGGGTGCAATTCGCCGCGATCACGCCGCCGCCGCCGATGGGCGAGAGCGTGTAATTGTGGGATTGGGTCAGCTCGTCGTGCGTCTCGCGCAGACCGATGATCCCGCGGAACGTGTCGCTGAAGTGCAGCGTACCCTGGCCGTAGGCGGCCACGCTGACGGCGGTCGAACCGAAGGTCGCACTGGCCGCGGGCGAGATGTAGGTCGACGCACCCGGCTGGCAGGGCGCGAGCCCGGTCGCGTCCGGGGCGAGCGTCGTCGAGGTGCAGACCATGTCGTTGCGCTGGAAGTAGCGGTTCTGAACGTTGTGATAGTAGAAGAGTCCGCCGACGTACTCGAAGAACTGGTCGGCCGGCGAGGCGATGCGCACCTCCTCCGTCAGGGTCGAGGTCGTCTGCGGACCGATGTCGTGCACCATGCCGAACGCGCCGCCGACGTAGGCGGCCGTCACCGGCAGGTTGTCGCCCTCGCGGATCTCGTTGAACCACCAGTAACGGTAGGCGAGGATGTTGGTCAGCGTGTAGCCGCCATTCGACCAGTCCGTCTGCAGGGACAAGCCGCGTTCACGCTCGAGGCTCTGCGTCACCAGGCTGTCGTCGACGGTCCGCGTCTTGTCGCCCTGGTAGCTGCTGCCGGCCAGGATGCTCTGCAGTGCGCCCGCAATCGTCGCCGAGGTGCCGGGCGGCGTGCCGGGTGGCGTGCCGGTCACGAATGCACAGCAGTTGTCATTCGACTCGCGCCAGTCGCCGATGAACGTGAACTTCAGTGCGTCCGAGGCGTTCCACTTCCAAATCGAGCGGATGCCCCGGTGATCGTAGCCGTTGATCTTGCTGGTGCCGGAATTGACCGAGGGCTGGTACAGGTTCGTCAGGTTGCCGTCGTACCGCCCCATGAACACCGTGGTGCGGGTGAGGAAATTGTCGGACACCGGCAGATCCACAGACGCGCGGGTACGCTGCTCGTTGCCCTCGAAGTAGGCGACATCGACGGCGGCATCGAAGGTTTTGCGCGGCATCACCGAGACGACGTTGATCACGCCGGCCGATGAATTCTTGCCGAAGAGCGTGCCCTGCGGACCCGGAATGACCTCCATGCGCGCGACGTCGAACAGGTCGCCGAACGCCTGGCCCGAGGTGCCCATGACGACGCCGTCGAGCACGTAACCGACGCTCGGTTCCGCGCCCAGCGCGAAGTTGATCGTGCCGACGCCCCGCAGGAACAGGGAGGTGTTGAACGGAATGTCGCCTTTGTGGAAGGTGACGCCCGGGACCTGGTTCAGCAAACCTTCCATGTTGATCGCGGCGCTGCGTTCGATTTGTTCGCCGGTGTAAACCGCGACGGCCGCCGGCACCTCCTGCAGGCGTTCGGCGCGCTTCTGCGCCGTGACGACGATCTCGCCGAGCTGCCCGGTGTCGGCCGCCGGGGTGGCGGCCTGGCCCGATTGGGCGATCGCGCCGCCGGATGTCATCAAGCCCGCGCCCGCGATTGCGGCGACGGCGATCGTACGAAGTTTCAAGAGAACCTCAGCCATGACTCCCCCTTCTGAATTGGCCAATCCGCTGCGCGTTCGTGTAGCTTGCGAACCACACAGGGCTCGTGCTGACGGCATTTCTATGGTGGCGAACATAGCATGGATATTATTAGTGATACAACTCTTATATCAGAGTTAATATGGACGCCGCGCCACCTGCCGACGAACATCAACAAGGAACGGGGCGCGGGGCTGCCGCAGCGGCGATTTAACCGATGCCGCGACAACTGGAGGGGGAGGGACATTGAACTTCACGCATCTGCCTGACCAGGACAATCGGCCGGACGCGGCCCGCACGGAGGATCCCGTGGCCGCGTCCGGCCGGAACGGCGCGCCGGGCTGGGTGCGATGGATGTTTCTCGCGCTGATCGTGTCGGCGAACATGATCAATTATGTCGACCGGGAAATCATCGCCCTGCTGAAACCGCTGCTCGAAACGCGGTTCCACTGGAGCGACATGGACTACGGTCACGTCGTATCCGCGTTTCAATTATCGGCCGTGGTCGCCTACATGGGCGCGGGCTGGTTCATCGACCGCGTCGGGTTGCGCTTCGGTTACCCGATCGCCGTGGCCGCCTGGAGCGCCGTCGCGATGGCGCATTCCGCGGCGCGTTCCGTGATTGCGTTCGTGGGATTGCGGTCCCTGCTCGGCGCGACGGAGGCGGCCCAGACGCCGGCGGCGGTCAAGACCATCGCCCATTGGTTCTCGACGCGCGAACGCGCGCTTGCGCTCGGATTCATGAACACCGGCTCGAACCTCGGCCCGATCGTCACGCCGCTGATCGTGCCGCCGATCGTGCTCGCGTTTGGATGGCGCGCCGCCTTCCTGATCACCGGCGGACTCGGTTTCGTCTGGCTGATCGCCTGGTTCGCCGCCTATGCCGCCCGGCCGTCCGATCCGCGCGAACGGTCGTCGACGAGCCCCGCGCCCGCGCTCATCCCGAAGGCCCCGGGGCTCCGATGGACCCGTCTGCTTGCCAGCCGGCGTGTCTGGGCGGTTGCCGGCGCGAAATTGCTCACCGACCCGGTCTGGTGGTTTTTGTTGTTCTGGCTGCCGGACTTCATGCATCGCCGATACGGCCTGAACCTGCGCACGTTCGGCGTGCCGCTCGCCGCGATCTACGTGCTCGCCTCGGTCGGCGCGCTCGGCGGCGGCGTGCTGCCCGCCCGCATGCTGGCCCGCGGATCGAGCCTGAATGCGGCGCGCAAAACGACGCTGCTGATCTGCGCGATCGCGGTGACCGCGCTGCCCCTGGTCTTTCGCGTGGACAGCTACTGGTACGCGGTCCTCATCATCGGGCTGGCGCTCGCGGCTCACCAGGGATTCTCGACCAACGTGTTCGCGCTCGCGGCGGACATGTTCCCCGACGAGTCGGTCGGAACGGTGGTCGGAATCGGTGCATTGTTCGGCAACCTCGGCGGACTCGCGATCCTCGAATTCACCGGCTGGCAGGTTTCGCGGTCCGGCGGCTACTGGCCGATCTTCGCGTATTGCGCGGTCGCGTACCTGGCGGCGCTCGCATTGATCCACGCGTTGGTGCCGCGCATAGTCACGGTGCACGATCAAGCCGCGTCCTGAAAGCCCCACCAGAAGGAAGATCACACGTGCCAGACCATTCGACCAGCCGCGCGTCACGATTCGCGGCTTTCGGCGCGATCGCGGTGCTGTCGGCGGGCGCGGTCGCCGCACCGGCGCAACCGGCGGATCGACCGGCGATACCGGAGTCGAACAGCAGTTTCCTCGACGCCGCGGGCACCGCCCACGTGACCAGGGTCGTGCCGATCCCGACGACGATCAGCGCCGAGGCCCGGGCCTTCCTCGCGCGCAAGCCACCGAACCTCGGCGCCATGACGCTCGCCGAGCGGCGCCGGCAGACCGACTTCTGGCAGGCCGCGCGCGCCGCGCGCTTCGAGGCGAGGTATCCGGTGCGCGTCAGCGAGCGCACGATGGGCGGGGTGCCGGTGAGGATCGTCTCGCCGTTGCGCATTCCGGCGGAGAATCGCGGCCGGGTCCTGATCAACCTGCACGGAGGCGGCTTCGACTCCGATTCCGGATCGCTGACCGAAACCGTGCCGATCGCGAACCTCACTCGGACCGAGGTCGTCGCGGTGCTGTACCGGCTGCAGCCGGAACACCCCTTCCCCGCCCAAATCGACGACGCCATCGCGGTCTACCGTCGGCTGCTCGAGCGCTACCAACCGCGGCACATCTGCATCTACGGAACTTCCGCCGGCGCCATTCTGACTCCGCAGGTCGCCGTCCGGCTCCGCCAACTCGGCCTGCCACTGCCCGGCTGCCTCGGAGTCTTCTCCGGTGTCGGCGATTTCAGCCGGCGGGGCGACTCCCAGTCGATCTTCGGCCTGTTCGGCCTGTCGGGACCGCTCGGACTGCCGCGGGATCCGCCGCGCGCCGCCGGTGCCGCCGGTGCCGCCGGTGCCGCGCAGCCGGCGCCCGTGAACCTGAAGGATCCTCTGCGTTCGCCGCTGTACGCGGATCTGCACGGCTTCCCGCCGACGCTGTTCGTCTCGAGCGAGCGGGACATGCTGCTCAGCGGGACGACGATCCTGCACAGGGCGTTCCTCCGCGCCGGAGTCGATGCGCGCCTCGTCGTATTCGAAGGACTGCCGCACGCGTTCTGGAACCATCCGGGCCTTCCGGAAACGAACGAGGCGGATGAAATCATGGCCGCGTTCTTCGATCGGCACCTCGGCAACCATTCAGGCTCGACGCGGCCGTGAGGCCTCCGGCCGCAACGGGCTTGCTGAGGGTAGAATCACGTCCACCGATTGGAGAGGCAGAGACGTGACAGACACCCCCGGCTATCGGCCGTTGTACCGCCAGGTCTACGACATCCTGGTGAATCGCGTGGTTCAGGGCGCTTGGCGGCCCGGCGAATCGCTGCCGAGCGAACAGAGCCTCGCGAAGGAGCTCGGCGTGAGCCAGGGCACGGTGCGCAAGGTGCTCGACGCGCTGACCGCCGAGAAGCTGCTCGAACGGCGACAGGGGAAGGGCACCTATATCGCCGAGCACACCCAGGAACGCGCCTTGTTCCGCTTCTTCCGCATTTCCCGGCCCGGCGGCGAGCGCCTGAAGCCCGAGCGCACGAGCGAGGCGGTCCGGGTGCGCGCGGCGCGCGCCGCCGAACGCGCCAAGCTCGACCTGGAGCGCGACGCCCGGGTCGTCGAGATCACGCGGACGCGCCTGATCAACGGCGATCCGGCGCTGCACGAGGTCATCATCGTGCCGGCGCAGCTGTTCCCAGGCATCGAGAAGCGCGCGGCGCTGCCGAACACCTTGTATTCCTTGTACCAGACCGACTACGGGATCAACATCGTGTCGGCGCACGAGGAGGTGCACGCCGAACTCGCGACCGCCGTCGACCACCGGATCCTCGGGGTCGCGGTCGCGAGCCCGATCCTCGTGATCGACCGCCTCGCGCTGTCGCTGCAGGATCGCAAGGTCGAGTGGCGCGTCAGCCGCCTGAAGTCCGACAACCTGGTCTACGCGGTGACGCTGGCCTGACCGCTCAATTCTGGGTGAGCCCGCCGTCGACGACGAAGTTCGCGCCGGTGCAGCCGCCGCTCTCGTCGGATCCGAGAAAGAGCGCGAGCCGCGCCACGTGCAGGGCGGTCAGGCGGAATTTCAGCGCCTGAAGCTCGATGAATTGCGCATCGAGCTCCGGAGTCAGCCACAGGCTGCGCTGACGCTCGGTCAGGATCGCGCCCGGCACGATGCAATTGACGCGCACGCCGGTGGGCCCGAGTTCCCGAGCGAGCGTGCGCGTGAGTCCGTTGATCGCGGCCTTCGAGGTCGTGTAGGTCGCCATGCCCGGCCGTCCGCGCATCCACGACACGGAACCCAGCATGATGATCGAACCGCCGCCGCGCGCGGCCATTCCCGGGGCCACGGCCTGGCTCGCGAAGAACTGATGGTCGAGATTCAGCGCGAGCAGGCGATGCCATTCGGCCGGTTCGATCTTGGCGAATTCCTGCCGGTCGTCCTTGCCGGCGTTGTTGATCAGCACCCCGATCCCACCCTCGGCCTTTTCGACGTCGGCGACCGCGGCGCGCAGCGCCGCGATGTCGACCAGATCGCACTCGAGAAAGCGCGCCCCGCTGCGCTTCGCGAGTGCCGAACCGGCCGCGGCGTCGACGTCGAGGAAGCTCACGCGGGCTCCCTGCGCGGCGAACGCCTCGACGAAGGCGGCGCCGATCCCGGACGCTCCGCCGGTGATCAAGACCGGACGGCCCTCGAGCGAGCGGTAGCGGACGGACGGTTCACTGGCATTCATCGCGGATCTCCTCGGATCGGTTCGAACGTCTAAATCGGCTCAGACCTTGGGGTCGAAACTCTGCGACGGCAGGCCCGCGACGCCGGCGTCGAGCGCGTACAGGCCGCCGCCGGTGCCGTCCGCGTGCCGCGCGGTGGTGACATAGAGGGTCGCGAGATCCGGCCCGCCGAACGCCGGCATCGTCGGCGAGCGCGCCGGAATCGGATACTCGGCCATCAGGCCGCCGTCCGGGTCGTAGCGACACACCCGCCCGCCTTCGTAGAGCGCGCTCCAGTAACAGCCCTCGACATCGACCGCGGCGCCGTCGGGCCGGCCGCGATCGGTCGCGGTCGGCTCCAGCCGCACGAACACACGGCGGTTCGAGATCCCGCCCGTCGTCACGTCGTAGTCGTAACGGTAGACGACGAAGCGCGGCGTGTCGGCGTGATACAGGCTGCGGCCGTCGGGCGAGAAGGCGAGCCCGTTCGAGGTCATCAAGCCCTCGGCGAGGCGCGTCAGGCCGCGGCGATCGAAGCGATACAGACCCGCGCGGCCACCCGCCTTCGGCTCGTCGATCGTACCGACCAACAGCCGGCCGACCGGGTCGACGCGCCCGTCATTGAACCGGCTCACGGCCGTCTCTTCGGGGTTGCCGGCGAGCATCACATCCTTCTGACCCGACGCGCGCAGGCGCCAGATTCCCGAACGCAGCGCGCCTATGAATCCACCGTCGACGGCCGGCGCGATGCAGCCGATCGCCTCGTCTAGTTCGTGCGCGATGCAGGTCCCACGCACCGGATCATGGCGGAACCAGCGGCCGGCGGGCACATCGACGAACAACAGTTCGCCGGACTCACGCATCCAGACCGGCGACTCGCCGAGCGCGCAGCGGCAATCGAGCACGAGCCGGAACGCGCGCGTTCGCGCCGTCGCCCCGCTCATCGGCCGCGTCCCAGGCCGATCGTCACGGTGCCGCCGATGCGCCCGCCGGGAGGCACGAGCGCCATCCGGCCCGCCGCGAGATCCGGACGATTGATCGCGTCGGCGATGTGGCTGACCGGCTCGACGCCGAAAAAGTCCCGCCCCGGCGGCGTGAATACCCGCAGTACCGGGAAATCCGCGCTCGCCGTGAGCTCGACCTCGAGTCCGCAGGCATCGACGATGCCGGCCGCGCCGGACCAGCCGATGAAGTCATTGTCCAGCGCGGCCGCGCCGATCGGACGGCCGGACGCATGGTCCCAGGATGTGCCGGGATCGAGTTCGCCGGGAAGATCGTCCGCATCGTTGCACCAGCATCCATCCGCCGCGAAGCGCAGCACTTCGCCGCCATTGCGCGGAAACAAAGGGTGCAGCCCGAGGCCGAGAGGCACCGCGACCGGTTCCAGATTCCTCGCCTCGAGCGCGACACGCAGCCCCCGCGGCGTGAGCGAGATCCTCTCGGTCGCATCGAACGCGAACGGCCAGTCGAGCGCCTCCTCGCCCTGAGGCCGATGCGCGAGCCGCAGCTCGCAGCCGTCCTCGCCGGCGCGCTCGACCCGCCAGGCCCTGCGCCAGCCCACCCCGTGCAAGGGGTGCGCGCCGTGCGGGAAATTGCCGCGCAACACGTGCTCACGCCCCGCCGCGCGAAATCGCCCGCGCGCGATCCGGTTCGCGTATGGCACGAGCGGATAGCAGGCGGTCCCGCGCACTTCGCATCGCTGCACCGCCTGCTCGGGCGTGGGCCGCAGAATCGCGCGGCCACGCCATGCAAGATTGAGGAGCGAGCCGCCGATCCAGGGCGCGACCTCCGCGCTCCAATCGCCGCAACCCAGTGCGATGCGCGCCGCCATCGCGGCTTAGTAAGCGGCGACGGGGCCGGCGCCCGCGGCCCGGCCGCGGATCGCGCCGATCCAGTCGCCGGCGCGGCCCGTCAACATCGCCAGGTCCGAGCCGACCGCGACCCAGTCGTAGCCGTAACCGAGAAACCGCGCGACCATGTCCGGATTGCCGCCGACGATGCCGATCGGCTTGCCCGCCGCGTGCGCATCCCGCGCCGCCTTCGCGATCAGCGCCTGTACCTCGGGATGTGCCACCTCCCCGATGCGCCCCATCGCCGCGGACAGATCCCCGGGACCCACGAACAGGGAATCGACGCCCGGCACCGCCGCGATGCGGGGCAGGCGTTCGATCGCCTCCGGAGTCTCGAGCTGGATCACCACCGCGATCCCCTCGTTCGCGCTGCGCAGGTAGTCCGGGCTGCGCCCGTAGCGGGAGGCGCGATGGATCGCCGCGACGCCGCGCACGCCGGCCGGCGGATAACGCGTATAAGAGACCGCGGCGGCGGCCTCCTCGGCGTTCTGCACGAACGGGAACATCACGCTGCGCGCACCCGAGTCGAGCACGCGCTTGACGACGACCTGGTCGTTCCAGGGGATCCGCACGACCGACTCGCACGGCGTGCCGGCAATCGCCCGCAGCAGTCCGATCGTCTCGGCCGCGTCGATCGGACTGTGCTCCATGTCGACGACCAGAAAATCGAAACCGCAGAAGCCGAGCGCCTCGGCGACGGCCGGCGCGGCCGACATCAACCAGGTGCCGAGCATCGGCGCCTCGCGCGGACCGGACAGGCCCGTCTTGAATGCATTCGTTTCCATCGAAGGTCTCCTGAGGGTCAATAGATCGGCGGCTCCGGCGTGGGCGCGCGGCCGGCGAGGAAGTCGAAATCGCAGCCCTGCGGCGCCTGCCCGACGTGCGCGCGGTACAGTGCGGCATAGGAGCGCAGATACGGCGACGCCGGCGCATGCCAGTCGGCGCGGCGGCGGTTCCACTCCTCCTCCCCAACCAAGGCGTCGAGCCGTCCCGCGGCGACGTCGAGCCGGACGCGGTCGCCGGTGCGAAGCAATGCGAGCGGCCCGCCGATCGCCGCCTCCGGCGCCGCATGCACGATGCAGCACCCGTAATGGGTGCCGCTCATGCGCGCATCGGAGATGCGCACCATGTCGCGCACGCCGCGCGCGAGCAGCTTCTTCGGGATCGGCAGGTTCCCCCACTCCGGCATGCCCGGGGCCCCGACCGGACCGGCATTGCGCAGCACGAGAACCGTGTTCTCGTCGACGTCGAGGTCCGGATCGTCGATCCGGGCCGACAGCGTGGCGTGGTCGTCGAAAACCAGAGCGCGGCCCTCGTGACGCATCAGCCGCGGGTCCGCGGCGCTCGATTTCAGCACCGCGCCGTCGGGACACAGGTTGCCGCGCAGCAGCGCGAGCGTCGCGCCGCGCGACAACGGCACGACCGGATCGTCGAGACCGCGAATCACCGCATCGTCCCAGCACTTCGCCTCGCGCAGCGCCTCGCCGAGACTGCGGCCCTCGACGGTCAACGCGCCGAGGTCGAGCCGGTCCCCGAGCTTGGCGAGCAGCGCCGGAAGCCCCCCGGCGAAGAAAAAGTCCTCCATCAACCGGTCACCCGAGGGGAACAGGTTCGCGAGCACCGGGGTGAGCCGTGCGGCGGCCGCCAAATCATCGAGGCCGAGCGCGACGCCCGCGCGCCCCGCCAGCGCGATCAGGTGGATCGCCGCATTGGTGGAGCCGCCGAGCGCCATGTACGCGACGACGCCGTTGCGGAACGCCGCCGCGGTCGCGATGCGATCGATCGTGAGCCCTTCGGCAACCATCGCGACGATGCGTTCGCCGCTGGCCGAGGCCATGCGCACATGGGCCGAGTCGACCGCGGGAATGGACGATGCACCGGTCAGACAGAGCCCCATCGCGTCGATGATCGAGGTCATCGTCGAGGCCGTGCCCATCGTGTTGCAGGTGCCGATCGAGCGCGTCATCCGCGATTCGAGGTCGATCCAGTCGTCGGCGGTGATGTTGCCGGCCCGCAGCTCGTCCCAGTATTTCTTGGTGTGCGTGCCGGCCCCGGTCTTCACGCCGCGCCATTGGCCGTTCGCCATGGGCCCCGCGGGACAAAAGATCGTCGGCAGGCCCATGCTGATCGCCCCCATCAGCAAACCGGGCGTGGACTTGTCACAACCGCCGAGCAGCACGGCGCCGTCGATCGGATGTGACCGCAGCAACTCCTCGGTCTCCATCGCGAGGAAGTTGCGGTACAGCATCGTCGACGGCTTCACCATGACCTCGCCGACCGAAAGCGCGGGAAGTTCGACCGGATAGCCGCCCGCGAGCAGCACGCCGCGCTTGACCGCCTCGGCGCGCTGGCGCAGGTGGATGTGGCACGGGCTCATCTCGCTCCACGTGTTCACGATCGCGATCACCGGCCGGCCGAGGAACTCCTCGCGCCTGAGCCCCATCTGCTGGGTGCGCTGCCGGTGCGCGAATCCGCGCATGTCCGCGCTCTCATACCAGCGGGCGCTGCGCAACGGGCGGGCGCCGGCGGCGGCGGGGGTGTTTTTTGAATTGCTACTTGAATTTGTCATCTTGATCTGTAATCTTATATCTAATACAAGAGTTACCAAAAGCCATTTGGAACCTGCATGCCAAACATACCCCAATTGTTGATACACGGCCGCCGCGACAACGTCGGCGTCGTCGTCGTCGAAGGCCTGACCGCCGGGACCGACATGTTCTGCGTCGTGACCGAGGACAACAGCGAGCTGCGGGCGCGCTGCAACCAGGACGTGCCCATCGGCCACAAGGTGGCCTTGAAGGACCTGGCGGTGGGCGACACCGTGATCAAGTACGGCGAGGACATCGGTCGCGTCGTCGCCCCCATCGCCAAGGGCGACCATGTCCACACCCACAATCTGAAAACGAAGCGCTGGTAAAGCCATGAACCTTTCGAAACGCACCATCTGGGGCTATCGCCGCGAAAACGGCCGTGTCGGCGTGCGCAACCACGTCGCGATCCTGCCCCTGGACGACATCTCCAACGCCGCCTGCGAGGCCGTCGCCGCGCACATCCAAGGCACCATCGCGCTGCCGCACGCCTATGGGCGGCTCCAGTTCGGAGAGGACCTGGAACTGCATTTCCGCACCATGATCGGCACCGGCGCCAACCCGAACGTGGCCGCCTGCATCGTGATCGGCATCGAGCCGCACTGGACCGAGAAGGTCGTCGCCGGCATCGCGAAAACCGGCAAGCCCGTAGCGGGCTTCTGGATCGAGGGCAACGGCGACATCGCGACCGTCGCCGCCGCGGCGCGCAAGGCCAAGGAATTCGTGCACCTGGCCTCCGAACAGGTGCGCGTCGAGTGCCCGCTGACCGACTTGTGGGTTGCCGCCAAATGCGGCGAGAGCGACACCACGACGGGGCTCGCCTCCTGCCCGACCGTCGGCAACATGTATGACAAGCTCGTGCCGCAAGGCCTGTACGGATGTTTCGGAGAGACCTCCGAGCTCACCGGGGCTGAGCATCTCGCGGCGGCGCGCGCGGCCACGCCCGAGATCAGCGCGAAGTTCATGAAGACGTGGACGGCCTATCAGAACGATGTCATCGAGGCGCACAAGACCTCGGACCTCTCGGACAGCCAGCCCACCAAGGGGAACATCGCCGGCGGGCTGACCACGATCGAGGAGAAGGCGCTCGGCAACCTCGAAAAGATCGGAAAGAAGATCAAGTACATCGACGTGCTGGGACCGGCGGAAGAGCCGGCACGCGGCGCCGGGCTGTATTTCATGGACACCTCGTCCGCGGCGGCCGAATGTTGCACGCTTCAAGCCGCCGCCGGCTACGTCGTGCACGTGTTCCCGACCGGACAGGGCAACGTGATCGGCAACCCGATCATGCCGGTCATCAAGCTGAGCGGCAATCCGCGCACGGTGCGACTGATGAGCGAACACATCGACGTCGACGTCTCCGGCATCATCCGGCGCGAGATCACGATCGACCAAGCCGGCGACCGCCTGATCGACTGCATCGTGCGCACGGCGAACGGCCGGTTAACGTCCGCCGAGGCGCTCGGCCATCGCGAGTTCGTGATGACCAAGCTGTACCGCAGCGCCTGAGGGGCTGATGGCGGCACGGCCATGATTCGCATGACCGCGGCGCAGGCCGAGGCGCTCGTCGCACGGGCGCTCGCGGCCTGCGGCACCTCGGCGTCGAACGCCGAGTCCACCGCCCGGGCCCTGGTCGCGGCCGAAATCGACGGCCAGGCGGGTCACGGCCTCTCGCGCGTGCCGGGTTATGCGGCACAGGTGAAGGCCGGCAAGGTGAACGGCAGCGCCGTTCCGACCGCGCTGCGCAGCCGCCCCGCCAGTCTTCGAATCGACGCGCGCGGCGGATTCGCCTATCCGGCGCTCGACCTCGCGATCGAACAGCTCCCGGCGATCGCCCGTGAAACCGGCGTCGCGGCGGCCGGCATACACGCGTCGCATCACATCGGTCAGGCCGGCCGCAGCGTCGAGCGTCTCGCCGATCGCGGACTGGTCGCGCTGATCGTATCCAACACGCCGCGCGCGATGGCATTCCACGGGGGCACCAAGCCCATGATGGGCACCAATCCGCTCGCCTTTGCCGCGCCGATCGCCGGCCGCGCGGCGCTGGTGATCGACCTGTCGCTGTCGCTGGTCGCACGCAGCAAGATCGTCGCCGCCCAGAAGGCGGGCCGCAAGATCCCGACCGACTGGGCGACCGACGCGAACGGCGCGGCCACCGACGATCCGTCGGCCGCGCTCGCCGGCGCGCTGTTGCCCGCGGGCGGCTCCAAAGGCGCCGCACTCGCGCTGATGGTCGAAGTGCTCTGCGCGGCGCTCGCCGGCGGCCGCTTCGGCTGGGAGGCGAGTTCTTTTCTGGACGATCGCGGCGATTCGCCCGACGTCGGCCAGATGCTGGTCGCGCTCGATCCGGACGCGTTCGCCGGACCCGGCTACGGCGCGCGCATGGCGGAGCTCGTTGCGGCGGTCTGCGCCGAGCCCGGCGTGCGCCTTCCCGGCGACCGGCGTCTCGAACAGCGCGCCCGCGCGCGCATCGACGGGTTTGCGATCGCGCCGGAACTGCACGCACAGATCGAAGCACTGGCGGAGAGCGGGCGATGAGTGAGATCGTGATCAGTGAATTCATGGATCAGGCGGCGATCGACCGCTCGTTCGCGGGCCGGGACGTGCTCTATGACCCGAAGCTCGTCGACCAGCCCGAACGGCTGCTCGCCGCCGTCGCGGACTGCCGCGCGCTGATCGTGCGCAACCGCACGCAGGTGCGCGGCGCGCTGCTCGCGCAGGCCGCCCGTCTGCAAGTCGTCGGTCGGCTGGGCGTCGGCCTCGACAATATCGACGTCGAAGCCTGCGCGGCGCGCGCGATCAAGGTGTATCCCGCGACCGGCGCGAACGATCTCGCGGTCGCCGAGTACGTCGTGACCGCGGCGCTGATGTTGCTCCGGCGCGCCTGGTTCGCGACCGAGCGCGTGGCCGCCGGCACCTGGCCGCGAATGGACCTGATCGGCCGCGAAGGCGCAGGCAAGCGGCTCGGGCTGGTCGGCTTCGGCGCGATCGCCCGACTGACCGCGCACAAGGCCGCGGCGCTCGACTTCCAGGTGGCGGCATACGATCCCTTCCTGCCCGCGGAACACGCCGCCTGGGCCGGCGTCGAGCGCCTCGCGCTCGAGGAATTGCTCGGATCCTGCGACGTGATCAGCCTGCATACCCCGCTGACCGCGCAAACGCGGCGCATGATCGATGCCGCGGCGCTCGCGCGGATGAAACCGACCGCGATCCTGATCAATGCCGCGCGCGGCGGCATCGTCGATGAAGCCGCGCTGATTGCGGCGTTGAAGTCGGGCGGACTCGCCGGCGCGGCGCTCGACGTGTTCGAGAACGAGCCGCTCGACGCGGCGACGGGGGCCGCATTTGGCGGCCTGCCGAACTTGATCCTGACGCCCCACATCGCCGGCGTCACCGAGGAATCCAACGTCCGGGTCAGCGACGTGACGGCGCGCGCGGTGCGCGCCGCGCTCGACGGCTAGCGCGCCGCGATGGTCGTGCGCGCCAGCGGCTACTGCGCGGTGACGGTCAGCGTGCCCGCCGCGGCGTTCGCGCTGCCCCCGTAGAACGAGAGCGCGCCGGTCGCCGTCAGCAAGTAGCTCTGCGTATCGGTCTCCGTCAGCACCTGATTGGCGTCGTAAATCTTGAAGGTGAACTGCACCACCTCAGGGCTTGCGGGATCCACGGGAACCCGCGTCACCGCGACGCTGATCTGTTCGGTTCCGAGCACCATGCTCAGCGTATTGTCGGTGTACCGGCTCAATGTCCCCGGTGCCACATCGACCTCCGAACTCTGCGATTCGCCGAGAATGGCGGTGGTCGCGGCGTCATAGGCGTCGACGACGCTGGTGCCATATGGCGCGGATTGCCCGCCCGCGGTGATGGTACCCGAGATGCTGGTCGACTGAAGAAGCGCAGCGCCGCCGTTGAAAGTGCCGTTCGTCCCGGCGCTTTGGACAAGCACCCCGGTCCCGGAGAATGGAACGGCGGTGCCGTTGGCGACAACCGTCCCCGAAAGAGTCACATTGACGCTCGCGGCAGTCCTCACATAGGCGGCCATCGCCGTCTGGAGATCATAAGAGCCCGCCGGCGGGCCGCTTGGAACGCCGGCGCGCCGAAAAGAGCTGACCTGTACATGGACGATGACCTCCTTGTTCGTCGCACCGAGTCCTCCATAGGATGCACGCGCCGCGTTAGCTGGTCCAATTCGTGCGGCGTTGCGCCGGTCCACGATTCATGCGAGGGTCCGGATCAGCGCATCGATTGGGAGATCTGCCGTGTCCAGTGCCTTCATGCCCCCGCGCCGCGTCGTCGCGTTGCTGTTTCTGACCCTCATCCCGGCGTGCTGGTGCCCCTGCGCGCAGGCGGGACCCCTGGATGCATTGACGGCGAGAGAAGCCTCCGGCGGAGTGCGCGTGGCGCTCGGCCGGGGTATCGATCAGGCCGTGGCGCGCCTCGGTGTGCCGGGCGGATTTCTGTCGAATCCGAAAGTCCGAATCCCGCTGCCGCCCGCGCTCCGGAAGATCGACCGCGGATTGCGCCTCCTGGGGATGGGCGGCGACGCGGAAGCCCTCGACGTCGCCATGAACCACGCCGCCGAGGCGGCGGTCGCCGACTCCAAGCCGATCCTCGTGCAGGCGCTGCGGCACATGACGATCGAGGATGCCAAGGGAATCCTGACCGGCGGCGATGATTCGGTCACCCAGTATTTCCGCCGGACGACCGCCGACTCGCTGCGACGGAAGTTCGAGCCCATCGTCGCGAGCGCGACCGCCCGCGTGCGACTGGCGTCGCTGTACGACCAATATGCCGGTAACGCGGCGCGGTTCGGACTCGTCAAGGGGGACGATGCCCACTTGAACGACTACGTCACCAGCAAGGCCTTGGACGGTTTGTTCTCGGCGATCGCCGACGAGGAACGGGCGATTCGCCAGGATCCGCTGCACCAAGGCAGCTCGCTGATCAAACGGGTGTTCGGGGCCCTGAACGACGGCCGATGAGCGGTGGCGCGGAGCGCGGCTTCAGGTTCGATCCGCGGGTCCGATCGCCGCATCCAAGGTCGCCTGACCGAGGGAGAGCGCGCCTTTTTTCTTGAGCGTCTCGGCAAGGCTAAGACGATCGTTCAACGCGCGGTTCTGGCTCAATTTGAACTTTCCGACGAGGCTGGTGACGACGATTTCCAGGCCGACGATCGCCTGCATCATCGCCCGCAGGTAGTCGGGCGGCGCATCGCTCATCCGCCAGGGAGCGGGCTCCGCCCCCTCGTGGGTGCGGGTCAGTCGCTCCACCAGCGGGCGCAAGAACGTCTCGTCCTCGCGAATCGCCACCCGGCCGGTTGCGTGCGCGACCCGGTAATTCCAGGTCGGCACCTGTTTATGCGTTTCATGCGTGCTCGGATACCAATTCGGACTCATATAGGCGTCCTCGGCACGGAACACCACCAGGACCTCGTCGCCGTCGCGTAACGCCTTCCACACCGGGTTGGCACGGGCCACATGCGCTCGCAGCACGCCGGACCCCGGGGCCTCGGTGTCCAGGTCGAACGGCACATGGTTCGCATCGAGACCGTTCGGGCCGTGCGTGACGAGAACACCGAGCGGATTCTCGCGGATGAGCCGGTACAGCGCCTCGACGTCGAAGACCGCGAAATGAGCCGGTACGTACATAGATTGCCACCATGATGCGTTGGAGCGGGCGCGCCGATTATATGCCGCGCTTCGTCCACCGGTTACACCGCGACGCTCCGCGCGCCTCGCTCGTTTGCGACGGCGTGTCGTGTACCGTTGCGATCGCAAGCGAAGACAAGGTGCCAACCTGACGGCGCCCCTGCAACCCATACCAAATCAAGCCGACTCCCAATATGCCGACGATATAGACGTACGCCCACCCAAGCGTTGTACCACGGACCGCGATAGACGACACTCGGCGGCCATGCCAAGGTGGGTGCCATGCCGGAACCCCAGGCGACGGCGGCGATATTGACGGCGAATCCCCACTTACCCATGGTGAAGTACCCTCCCGCCGCAAGGTCCGCAGGTGGCCACTGTCCGCGCATGCGCTTATTCAGCATGGAAATGGTCACGAGCAGATAAGCAATCTGGATCATGATCACGGCGATCGCAGTCACCACCGTGAAGAACTTTGGTTGTTCGACATTCAGCACGAGCACCAACCCGGCCACGGTGCCCGTCACGACCGCGGGAAGAACCGGCGATTGAGTGAATCGATTTACATGGGCCAATCGTTCCGAAAATGGCAATGCGTGTCGCGCGCCATGGCAAATGCCAGTCGGATCGCAGCCGTATGTACTGCCAGGAAACTCACAACCACGGCGATCGTTATGCACACGAGGAATATAGGGAGAGGAACCCGAACCATCGACCGTGAAATCATACGTGCCGCGGCAGGAATTAGGCCTTCAACGTCAATCGCTTCTTAGTCGCGTGGCGCCCTTTTGCCGCTTCGCACCACTGAACACGAGTGAGCCGGACTTATTTCTGAATGCTTCCCGCACCGTTCGCGCTTATGGATGATCTCTGCGTATTGATTCCACGCCGCCAGTCCAAGTTCTTTGCGCCTCGAGGCCAATGCACGCGCGGTAAAAGCGACACGACTGATGTGGCGCCGTCTTCCTCCAGGGCGCGAGATCGGCGACTTTTCGACCGATACTCTATTGTGGCTGATCAAATACGAGGCAAGTAGTGGTAGCGTGCGCATAGAGTTTGCCGTCCGGACCGATAAGGCGGCCTTCAGCGGTCGCGACCTGGCGGCCGCCATGGACCACCGCGCCTTCCGCCCGTACCAGCCGAACCGTGTCGGTAAGTGCACGGACAAGGTTGACCTTCAGTTCCAGGGTCGTGTAGGCCTTGCCAGGCGGAAGTGTGGAATGGACGGCGCATCCCATGGCGCTGTCGAGTATGGTCGCGAACCAGCCACCGTGCACGGTACCCATGGGATTGTAATGATCGGGGCTTGGGTGGCCCTGGAAGAGGGCGAACCCGTGATCGATGCGGAGCAACAGGAAGTCGAGCGTAACGGCCATCGGCGGGGGCGGAATCTCGCCGGCGAGCAGTGCCTGAAATACCTGCAATCCGGTGCGCCCGGCGATCTGTGCCGATGAGGCGACGCCGGCAGCCGCACAAGCGCGGGTGCGTATGTCCGCCTCCTCCGCGCGCCACAGGGCAATCGTCTCATCCGGGGTCGTACTGCCCGCTATTATTGTCACGAGTTCGGTCCCTCAATTTGTGCGCAAATCGCCGTGCTGGGCCGCCGACGATCTGCGCAGAATAGCACTGCACGGTCGCCGGCTCCGGTCGCCGCTTTCGACCATGCCTGATCACTTATTCATTCATCGCGCGCGACAAAAAGGCCTGGTGTAGCCAGCGCGGTGTCGCCCATGTGAGGATCACGAGTGCCTTGTTCGCTCGTCCGGGCACCACGCTGATGCGTCCCGTCTGCAAGGCGCGAATCCCCGCGCGCACGACCGCGGCCGGTTGCATCATCAAGCGATGTAGCACGGGCGTGACCTTCTGCTTCGCCGCGGCCGCGAACCCCGTATCCGACATGCCCGGGCACAGCGTCGTGACGGTGATGCCGTCGCGTTTCAGTTCGCGATGAAGGGCTTCGCCAAGACGCAACACGTATGCCTTGGCGGCCGCGTAAACTGCGAAGTTTTGCGCGTATGCGCCGCAATTATCGAATCCTTTCGTGGATCTGCCCCTCAGAACCAGAGGCGGATGTCGGGTTACCGAAGGCCTAGAACCTGCTTGCACGCCGCCGGCTTGCTCGGTACGTCGAGCTGGGCATCAGAAGCGCGTAGTACCTCCCATCAACCCACCCGGCCCCTGGGCGCCACAGTCCGCTGACGGCGCAGACCATCCGCATCTGGCGGAGCACTTCCCGTGCCCGGAGCGGCAGCTCATACTGGGCTTGATCCTGAGCTAACTTCCGCAAGTGCGGCGCCCAGTTCCGCGGATCCCGGCCGGCGCGTCAATCCCACGTTCACGATACTGCCAAAGGCAACTGGCGCCGTTCCGCCGCGCGTATTTACCGAGGCGAGGAATCCGAAGAGAAATCACGGCCGTGCGATCGCCGAGCCGTTCGAACCATGGTAGCCGCCGGAGCCGTCGGCGGTAGGCTGCCCTAAAGTTCCGCCGAGACCGGCCGACAACGGCGTCGTGGACCTTTGCTTTATGTCAAGGAGCGGACCATGAACACGAGTGCAGTTTCCGGAAGTCAGGCACAGATCTATGCGGGCCCTACGAACCTCGCAGCCATCGGCGCTACGCGACGCAGCGGCCGCGGCGATGGCGACGGCGATCATGGCAGCGAAGGTGGCGCTGCCGTCGCGGCAGGGGGTTCGACCCTGTTCAATAGTCTGTTGCAGGCTCTGACCCAGGCAGCCGGCCTGTCGCCCCCGACCGCGGCGGGTCCCAATCCGACCACTACCACCACCTCGCCGCCGACTTCGACAAGTACGGTGGCGGTCACGGTCGGCACCACGACACCGACCGATTCGACCACCACCACCGGCACCACGACCAGTTCCACGGCTACGGTCGGTTCGACCACGACGTCGACCGGCGCCACAACCCCGGTCACGACCGGCACGATCGCCAACGATCTGCGCGCCTTCCTGCACGATCTGTTTCGCGCGTTGCGGGTCGCCGGGAAACTGGCCGATGACGACGGCAACGGTTCAGCGGGCTCCGCTGCCGCATCGACTTCCTCCGTGGCTTCGACGAACGCCGCAACAACGATCGTCACCCCGGTAACCACGGGCAGTACCGCTGGGTCCTCGTCCACGCTGGTGGCATCCGCATCGAGCACCCCGACCGTGACGGCCACGTCCACGGTGGCCGGCAAGGCCGCCTACGGCGAGCATAGCCTCGCATCGAATCTGCAGGCGCTGCTCCAGGATCTGGCCGCCGGCACCGGCGGTTCAGTGCGCTTCGATCGCGCAGCCTCTCATTTGAACCAGGCGTTCACCAAACTGATCGGCGACCTACGCTCCCTGGCGACTACGAACGCGACTACGAGCACGGGTACGGGCAAGAGCGCGTCGGCGTCCTTGTCCGGCAGATCGGGTATCGGCTCAAACGGCGCGTCGGACACGGCCGCGCTGCAGTCTTTCCTCAGTGCGGTGCTGTCCGGGCTGCAGCAGAACGGCGGCACGCCGAGTCCGCTCGGCAACGTGATCAACACGACGGCGTGAGCGCGCCGGCCGGGGTCGCGGGCAATACCGCAAGCGGAATCCGCATGAAGCGGATCTCGACGTACGGACATACGTCGAGTTCGAGCCCTTGCACCGAACCCTAACCGTTCCAATGGGTGTACTCCGCAATTATTCGGCGCGCGGATGCCAACAGTCAAGGCAGTAACGGTCAATCGCCGGTATGGCACGATCCCGCCATGCTTACCAGCATCGCAGCCGTGCTCGCCCTGATCTGTCACGGGTTCCTGTGGGGTGCGAATTTGTTAAGCATAGCGTGAGACCCCGTATACGGGCAGTCTTGTGC
>JBBISV010000004.1:0-57060 GCA_037441085.1 Gammaproteobacteria bacterium
GCCGCGGTTCGCGCAGTTGGCGGCGCAGGTACGAGAGATCCTGGAAAGCCTTCCAGACGAGCGCGTTGTCGTAGGTCATGAACTGCTGCGCGCGATTCTCATCCTGGGAGTCCTGCACCGAGCGGTACAAGCCGGATGCGGCCCTGCGGGCGAGGAGTCCGTGCTCCAGCACGTCGAGCGCGTCGCGGTGCCGACGCAGAAAACGCAGATCCCCGGTTGCGCGCGCGTAGTCGGCGAGCGCGATCAGCGGCGCGGCCGCTTCATCGAGTTCAAACCCATCCTCGAGCACCGCGCCGTCGATGTAGCGGCTGTGAACGCCGGTGTCGCCCAATTGGGTGGTGAGCGCGTAGGCAAGCGCCTCCCGGGCGAACGCAGGATCGCTCCGCAGCAGCCCGGGAAAGCTCCACAGCATGGCGTCGCGATCCCAGTACGCCGCCGATACGTAATAGCGCGGGCTGCGCGAGGTCACGCCCACGAGTTGTTCGGTGTCGAGCGTGCGGCCCCAGGCGTAGAAGCGCGTGAACAGCAGGTTCCGGTTCATCAGCAGGTCGAGGTCGGCCCGGCCCGTCGTGCGACCGCGGCTCGCGCACCAGTCGGCGGTGCGCGCGATCACCGCGCGCGCGCCTTCGAGCGCGATCATCCGGCGCAGGCTGCGTGCATGGGTGGCCGCGCCGTATTCTTCCAAGCCGACACCGAGGATGAAGTCCATCCGCACCTTCGCCCCGGCGGCGAGTGTGACCTCGCGGTGCGCGCGGTAGTCGCGCTCTCCGAGAGACAGGTCCAAGCGGCCGTCCGCGCCGGGATGGCTCAGCACCCACGCGAATTCGGTGGCCGCGTTCCCGTAGCGGAACATCTGTGCCTGGTTCAGCCAGGGCGCGGGCTCCGCATCCAATGTTCCGCGCATCGGCATCGCCGCGTAGATGACCCTGCTCAAGCTTCCCCAGGACGCCTCCATGCCGAGATCCACCCGCTGCGGCGCCGATCCCAGATTGCGCGCACTGACATGCACGAATGCGGCGCGTGCACCGATCGGCGCGCAATAGGTGAGAGTGAGCAAGATCCCGCCGCTGCGGAATTGTGCCACCGGCACCCAATAGCCGAGCAGAGACCAGCGCAAGCCGTGCAGCGCCACCTGCCTGCCGTTGACGGTGAGCGTCGGACGCAGTGCCGGCGCGTTCCTCGCGCCGTTCACCTGTAACAGGCCGTGCTCGTGCATCGACAGCACGTTGAAGCTCTGGATCGCGCCGTCGTCGGCGGCGATCTCGGGCAGCGCGATCCACTGGTTGCCGGTCGCCAACACATCGTCGTGATCGAGGGACAGGGGCACGGAAGCTGCCGACGGTCGCAGGAGTTCCCGGGGAGCCGGCGTGCCCGCGCCCGCGGCGGATATCCCCGCCGCGCCGGTCAAAAAAAAGAGCCAGATGGCGGGGGTTCTCAAGGCTTGCATGAGTCGGCGATTGACATGGCGTGATCCCCGCAATTACAATGCTGAAAACGTTTACCATCGCATGGTAGCGGCAATTTCGCCCAAAGTTCAAGAAGAAAAATCGAGGAGGATGCGTTTCGGCATGCCGGTTACCATCAAAGACGTTGCCCGGCGCGCCGGGCTGTCGATCGCGTCGGTCTCGCGGGCGCTGAACGGTACCGGCGTGGTCACCGAGACGACCCGCAGTCGCGTGCTGGAAGCGGCGCGGGAACTGCGCTATGTGCCTGACGAGACCGCCCGCAGCCTGATCCGCCGGCGCAGCGACACCATGGGGGTGTTGTTGCCGGACCTCTATGGCGAATACTTTTCCGAGATCCTTCGCAGCATCGATCGGGCGGCGCGCCAGCGGGGCTTGCATCTGTTGGTCTCCAGTTCGCATGGCGATGCCAAGGAGGCGGCGCGGGCGTTGCGTTCGATGAACGGACGCGTGGACGGCGTGTTGATCATGTCGCCGTTCTCCAACTGCGGCGAACTCATCGAGGCGATCTCCGAGTCGATTCCCGCGGTGTTGATGAACACGCCGGATGACCGGGGACGCTGGCCGGGGATCCAGATCGACAATTACGGCGGTGCATACGCGATGGTCGAACATCTGGCGGCCATCGGGCATCGGCACATCGCGCACATCACCGGACCGCTCGACAATTACGAGGCCGCGGAACGACTGCGCGGTTACCACGCCGCGATCCGCGCCGCGGCGGCCAACTCCAACATTCTGCACGGCGACTTCTCCGAGACGTCGGGCTACCTGGCGGGGCGCGCGCTGCTGGCCGCTCGCGCGCTTCCGGATGCGGTCTTCGCGGCGAGCGACATGATGGCGATCGGCTGCCTGCTGGCGTTCCGCGAGGCCGGCGTCGAAGTGCCGCGACAGGTCGCGGTCGCGGGATTCGACGATATTCCGGCGGCGCGCTACATTACGCCGCCGCTGACGACGGTGCGCACGCAGGCGACCGAGATCGGCGCGCGGGCGCTCGAGATGCTCGCGCAGACGGTCGATGACCCGGCCGCGATGCGGGTCGGATGTGAAACGCTGCGGACCGAGCTCGTGATCCGCAATTCCTGCGGTGGGGAGATGAAACCTTGAAGCGACGACATTCCGGTCTGTTGTTGGCGGCGGCGGGCTTGTGGAGCGGCATGGTCGCGGCATCGCCCGCAACGCCCGCGTCGCCGGCATCGCCCGCGGCGCTCCGGGCGGGCGGACCGATCGTGGTGGACATCGATGCGGCCGCGGGCGGCACGGCGTTCCCGCATTATTGGGAACAGATGTTCGGTTCGGGCCACGCGGTGCTCGCGCTGCGCGCCGCCTATCAACGCGACCTGCGCTTGATGAAGCGGGCGGCCGATTTCCGCTACGTCCGGTTTCACGGCATCCTGGACGAGGAGGTCGGTCTCTACGACGTCGACAAGCACGGTACCGTCAGCTACAACTTCTCCTACGTGGACCAGATCTACGACAGTCTGCTCGCGGCCGGCGTACGGCCGTTCGTGGAGCTCAGCTTCATGCCGCAGGGACTCGCGCGCGACCCGAAGAACCTGTTCAGCTTCTGGTACCAGCCGAATATTTCCCCGCCGCGCTCGTACGCGGCCTGGGATGCGCTGGTCACGGCCTTCGGCCGGCACCTGGTCGCTCGTTACGGAATCGCCGAGGTGTCGCGCTGGTATTTCGAGGTTTGGAACGAGCCGAATATCGGCTTCTGGGGCGGCAAGCCGCGCCAGGCGACCTATTTCGAGTTGTACGATCACACTGCGCGGGCGCTCAAGTCGGTCGATCCGCGGCTGCGTGTCGGCGGACCTTCGACCGCGCAGGCGGCCTGGGTGGGGACGTTTCTGGCGCACTGCCGCCACGACGGTGTTCCCGTGGATTTCGTCTCCACGCATGTATATGCCAACGACTCGTCGCAAAATGTGTTCCACATGAACCGCCCGATCCGCCGCGAACACATGGTTTGCCGCGCGGTGCGCAAGGTTCATGATGAAATCCAGCGCTCGCCGACGCCGTGGATGCCGTTGATCTTCTCCGAGTACAACGCGAGCTATGCGAACGAGCCCGACGTCACCGATTCGACTTACATGGGCCCGTGGCTGGCATCGACGGTGCGCCAGTGCGACGGCCTGGTGAAGGCGATGAGCTACTGGTCGTTCTCCGATGTGTTCGAGGAGGGCGGCGTGGTGCGGACCCCGTTCTACGGCGGCTTCGGCGCGATCGCCGAGCGCGGCATCCCCAAGCCGGCCTACGATGCCTTCGCGCTGCTGCATCGGCTGGGAACCCGGCGCCTGGCGTCGTCGGATGACTCGACGCTGGTGACGCGCCACGCCGACGGCACGTTGGCGGTCGCGCTGTGGAACTACGCGCCGCCCGACGGCACCGGTCCGAACTATACGCCGCCCCCGGCGGAACGCCCCACGAAGACCTTCGAGTTGCGCGTGCGCGGCCTGCGCCCCGGCGCGCAGGCCTTGCTGTGGCGCGTCGATCCGGAACACTCGAACGTGCTGTCCGCGTTCGACGCAATGGGCCGGCCGGCGGCCCCGACCCGCCGCCAGATCGCCGAATTACGCCAGGCGGGCGCGCTGCAGAGCCCGCGGCTGCTCTCGGGCGGCGATGCCGATTGGCGCATCACGGTGCCGGCGCACGGACTCGCGTTGGTCGAGATTCACGGCGTGCCGGATCGTGGCGACGCGGCGCCGGCGCGTTAGTGGATCGGAACGAGGTCGAGGCGCATCGGGCTGCGAAATGTCGATGACGGCATCCAGGTCAAGGCGGCCGTGGTCCGGGCGTAATCCGGCAGCACCTTGTGCAGTTCCTCGAACGCGATGCTGACCGATAGCCGGGCGATCTGCGTGCCGAGGCAGGCGTGCACGCCGCCGCCGAATCCAAGGTGGCCGCGCGGCTTGCGCGCGAGACGGTAGGTGCCCGCGTCCGGGAATTGCCGTTCGTCGCGGTTCGCCGCCCCGTAGGCGAGACACACGAACTCGCCGGCGCGCATCGTGCGGCCGTGCAGGGTCACATCGCGTTGTAGATTGCGCCGGAAGCGCTGGGCCGAGGTGTTGAAGCGCAGGGACTCTTCGATCGCGTCCGGCAGCAGCGCGGGATCGGCGACGACGGCCCGGCGCACGTCCGCGTGCTCGGCGAGATTCAGCGCGAACATCGCCATGAAGCCGCCGAGCGATTCAATTCCCGCCATGATCAACGTCGTGGTCGTCAGCAGCACTTCGCGCTCGTCCAGCCGGTCGCCGTCGATTTCGGCGGCGCTGAAATGCGAGATCAAGTCGTCGCAGGGATTGCGGCGGCGCTCGGCGATCACGCCGGCCGCGAAATCCTGCATCCATTGATAGGCCTCGAGGTGACGCGGGCCCTTGGACCGGCTCGCCGGGTCGCTCTGCACCATCAGCACGGCCTTCTCGCGCAGGGTGGTTTCGTCTTCCAACGGCAGGCCGAGGGCCGCCGCCAGCACGCGGACCGTGAACTTGGCGGAGAATTCGCCGATGAACTCGAATTCGCGGCGGCCGCGCAGGGACGCCGCGGCGTCGGCCGCGATCCTGCGTATCGGCTCGCTCAGGCCTTCGAGATTACGCTTCATGAACGCGTGCTGAATCAAGCCGCGCAGGCGGTCGTGCCGCGGCGGGTCCGTCGTTCCGAGCGTCGCACCGGCGCGATTGGGCAGTTCCGTCATCAGATTGCCCTTGGCCGAGGAATAGGTCTTCCAGTCGAGACCGGCTGCGAGAACGTCGGCGTAACGGGACAAAACCCACATCTGCGCCTCCTCGCTGTAGAAGCACGGATGTTCGTCGCGCAGCACCGTGTAGAGCGGAAACGGATCGGCGTCGACTGACGGAGAGTAAGGGTCGAATGCGAACATCAGGGCCAACTCCGGTGGGGAATGATCGGTCGCGCCCTGCAGCGGGGCGTCCCGGCCGCATTGTACCGGCCGCGCCGGGCGCGACCCGGGCGCGAAGTACCGCAATAACTTGCACTTTTCCGACGATTTCGCGATCGTCCGTCGGTGGCAACGGCTCGCGACAAGTCAGGCATTCCGGCATTCGCCCTCTACGGTGAGGCGCATCGTGCGCCGCCGGACAGGCTGCACGTGGAGCCGATCCAGTCGCGCAGCCGGCTGCATCGGTGGGCGATCGACGCCCACATGCACCGCGGTCTGCATCAAATATTGTGGGTCGCCGCGGGACCCGCCGAGGTGGTGCTCGATGAGCTGCGCGAGCCGTGCGCCGGGCCGGTCTCGATCATCGTGCCGCCCGGAACGGTGCACGGATTTCGATTCACCGCGGACACCGACGGCTTCGTGCTGACCTTCGATCCGCGGGCGGTGATCGAAGGGGATCTGCCGGCCACCGGTGATGCGTTGCGGGAGCTGTTCTGCGCACCGCGTATTTTGCGCTTCGCATCCCATCCTGAGTCGGCGCGGCGTCTCGACGCCCTGATGCGCGAACTTGCCCTCGAGTTCGCGTCCGTCGATGCGCCGGGCTCGCCGGTGCCGCTGTGGCTCGCACGCTCGATCGTCTGGCGGTTGGCGCGCCACGGGGTACACCTCGACCGGGGAACGTGCCGGACTCGCGCTCCGTTCACCCGCTTCCTGGTGTTGGTCGAGGCGAATCACCGGCGGCACTGGTCGATCTCGACATACGCCGGCGCACTCGGCCTGACCGTGGAGCGGCTGAACCGTGTGGTCCGCGCCGAGACGGGAAAGACCGCGCTTGCACTGGTGCACGAGCGCCTCGCGCGCGAGGCGTGCCGGCGGTTGATCTACACCGCGGCGCCGATCGCCACGATCGCGGCGGAACTTGGATTCCGGGACGCCGCCTATTTCTGTCGCTTCTTCAGGCGCCGGCGCGGGCAGGGGCCGCGGAATTACCGCGCGACCGCGCGCGTTTGATCGGGCGGGGCGAGCAGGTCCGCCGCCGCCCGCCCGGCGACGGCGTGCGCGCGCGACTTGGCCAATCCCATGCCCCGCAACAGGGCCTCGGCCATGCGTGCGGCGACTTGCGCGGGCGGGGTGACGGCGCGGGCCTCCAGCACGTGGCGCATCGAGATCACCACGGTGCCCATGGTGAGCAACACGCCGCTCTCCACGTCGAGATCGGCGAAGCCGCGGGTGCCGCGGGCCCGCTCGACGGCGGCCCTGAGGCCGCGATTGATCGGGGCATCCGCCATCGTCGCCCCCGAGTTCAGGCGCCACAGCACCTGGGCGCTGTCCGGATGGTCGATCGCGTAACGGACGAACGTGCACAAGGCGCGGGCGATGCGTGCCGCCGGATCGGTCACCCCGCGGTTCGCTGCGACGACCGAACGCTCGGCTTCGCGCCGGACCGCTGCGCCGATTTCGCGCGCATACACATCCTTGTCCGCGAAATGATTGTAGAAGCTGCCCTTGGCGACGTCGGCCGCGGCGACGATTTCATCGACGCTGAGGCCGTCGACGTCGCGGCGCGCGAGCAGCGCCCGGCCGGCGGTCAATAACGCCGCCCGGGTCCGGGTCCGGCGCCGGTCAATCCTCTTTTTTGGCAGGCTGGACATCAATGACTATTCCATACAATAATGACCAAATAGTCAATTACGGAGCGGCGATGGAAGAGAAACGAGTCGTGCGGGTGGAGCGTGTCGGGGATACGGCGGTGCTGTCGATCGACAATCCGCCGGTCAACACGATCACGGCCGCGATGCGGGCGGGCCTGCGCGCGGCCTTGGACGAGGTCGGCGCGATGAGCGGCGTGCGCGCCGTGCTCCTGCGCTGCGACGGCGGCACCTTCTGTTCCGGCGCGGACATCGGCGAGTTCGAGGGGCCGCCGCGGGAGGCCGAGTACCGGGCGCTGTTCGGCCGGTTCGAGGCGCTTTCGATTCCGGTGGTCGTCGCCCTGCACGGGACCGTGCTCGGAGGCGGACTCGAACTCGCGCTCGCATGCCACTACCGGGTTGCGTCGCCGGGAACCCGGCTCGGCCTGCCCGAGGTGACCCTGGGCATCATTCCGGGCGCCGGCGGCACGCAGCGCCTGCCGCGATTGATCGGTGTCGAAAGGACGCTGGAACTGATCATCAACGCCAAACCCGTGGACGCCGCCGAAGCGGTGCGACAGGGTTTCGTCGACGAGATCATCGAGGGTGATTTGCGCGCGGGTGCGCTCGCCTATATCCACCGGTTGCGGGATGCCGGGCTCGGCGCCCGGCCCACCGCGGCGCGCGGCGTCGACCCGACGACGGCGACGGATGCGATCGTCGACCGGCTGTCGGCGCTCGCGCGCAAGCTGTATCCGAACCGCGAAGCGGCGTTGACCGCGATCAAGGCCGTGCAGGCATCCGTCGACTTGCCGCTCGATCAGGGGCTCCTGTTCGAGGAGGAACTCGCGAACCTTTCCAAGGTGACGGTCGAGAGCCGCGGTTTGGTGCATGTGTTCTTCGCCGAGCGGGCGACGCGCAAGGTCCCGGGGCTCGCGCCGGGGGACGCGGCGCCCGTTGCGAGCGCCGGAATCGTCGGCGCCGGCACGATGGGCGGCGGAATCGCGATGTCCTTCGCGAACGCCGGGATACCGGTCACGGTCATCGACGCGACCCGGGACGCGCTCGACCGCGGACTCGCCGTCATCGCCGCCAACTATGCGTCCATGGTCAAGCGCGGACGTCTCACGCCTGAGGAGCTGGACCGGCGCATGGGACTCATCCGCACGTCGCTAGACTATGCCGATCTGGCGGGCGCCGATGTGATCATCGAGGCGGTTTACGAGAACATGGATCTGAAAAAGACCATCTTCGGCAGGCTCGACCGCATCGCCAAGCCGGGCGCCGTGCTCGCCTCCAACACCTCCACGCTCGACGTCGCCGAAATCGCCGGCGCGACCGGCCGGCCGGCCGACGTGCTCGGCCTGCATTTCTTCTCGCCGGCCAACGTGATGCCGCTGCTCGAGGTGGTCAGAACCCCGCAGACGGGGCCGGCGGCCATTCGCACCGTGATGGAATTGACCAAGCGATTGCGCAAGACCCCGGTGCTCGCTCGCGTCTGTTACGGGTTCGTCGGCAATCGCATGATGGAGGGCTACGCGCGCGAGGCCGAGCGCATGGTTCTCGAGGGGGCGACGCCGAAGCGCATCGACGACGTGCTCGAGCGCTGGGGCATGGCGATGGGAATCCTCGCGGTGTTCGACATGGCCGGTGTCGACGTCGGCGTCAACGTCCACAAGGCCAATGCCGCGCACTACCCGCCGGACCCGACCTATTACCAGGCGGACTTCGCGCTGGTCGAGGCGGGGCGGTTCGGCCAGAAGAACGGCAGGGGTTATTACCGCTACGAGCAGGGCGATCGCACCCGCCACGAGGATCCCGAGGCGCTCGCCATTCTGCGCGCCCGCGCCGCGCAGCTGCAGGTGCCGCCCCGGGCGCACGACGATGCGGAGATATTGGACCGCTGTCTGTATCCGCTGATGAACGAGGGATTCCGGATTCTGCAGGAGGGCATCGTGCAGCGAGCGAGCGACATCGACGTCGTCTGGACCTCCGGGTATGGCTTCCCCCGGTACCGGGGCGGACCGATGTTCCATGCCGAGGTGATCGGATTGGGCACGCTGCTCGCGGGCATGCGGCGGTATCGCGCGGAATTCGGCCCGATGCATTGGGAGCCGGCGCCGCTGCTCGTCGAACTCGTGGACAAGCGCCTCAGCGTTGCGGCCTGGGAGAAGGCCAGGGAGATGACGCCATGAAAATCGACGATCTCATCGCGATCGACGTGCATACGCACGCCGAGGTGTCCTGCCGGCAGGAGCCGGACCCGGCATGGCAGCCCTACGAGGAGGCGGCCGGAAAGTATTTCAAGGCGGGCAAGCGGCCGACGATCGCCGAGACGGTCGCGTATTACCGCGAGCGCAAGATCGGGCTGGTGATGTTCACGGTCGACTCGGAGTTTCAGATCGGCAACCGGCGCATCCCCAACGAGGAGGTGGCCGACGCCGCGCGCGAGAACAGCGACATCATGACGGCCTTCGCGAGCATCGATCCGCACAAGGGCCGCATGGGCGTGCGCGAGGCACGGCGCTTGATCGCGGACGGCGTGATCAAGGGCTTCAAGTTTCACCCGACCTGCCAGGGCTTCTTTCCGAACGACCGGCTGGCCTATGGCCTGTACGAGGTCATCGCCGAGCACAAGCTGCCGGCCATTTTTCACAGCGGTCACTCGGGCATCGGCACCGGCATGCCCGGCGGCGGCGGGCTGCGCCTGAAATATTCGAACCCGATCCACCTCGACGACGTGGCCGTGGATTTCCCGGACATGACGATCATCATCGCCCATCCGTCCTGGCCGTGGCAGGACGAGGCCTTGTCGGTCTGCCTTCACAAGAACAATGTGTATATCGACCTGTCGGGCTGGTCGCCGAAATACTTTCCGCCACAGCTCGTGCAGCATGCGAACGGACAGTTGAAGCACAAGATGCTGTTCGGATCTGACTTTCCGCTGATCAAACCGGACCGTTGGATCAGCGACTTCAAGGAGGCCGGGTTCAAGCCGGAGGTCCACGACCTGATCCTCAAGAAAAATGCGGTCAAGGCGTTGAAGCTCGACTCGGGGACTTGAGCCGCATAAGCGCCGATTCGACGCCCGCCTCGACGAGGTCGCGCAGCCAGCGGTGCGCGGGATCATGCTGGTGGCGCGCGTGCCAGATCATGTACATCGGCAGGGTCGGGCAATGCACCGGCGGCTTCACGTGCGCGAGCCCGGACAGCGTCTGCTGCGTGAGCATTCCCGGCGCGGTCGCGAGCAGGGGCGTGCCGCGAACGAATGCGCCAAGCGCGCTGAAGCCCGGCACCATCACCGCAAAGTTGCGCCTGACACCCCGTGCCTCGAGATATTGGTCCAGGTCCAGGCTGCGGCGCGGATCGTAGACGACGGTGGCATGTTGCGCGCCGAGATAATCCGCAACCTTTCGCGGTGCGGCGCGGACCGACGGATCATAGAACACGCGGTAGCGGTCCTCGAAGATGCGCTTTTGCAGGATGTCGGTCCCATCGGGGGGGCGCGGGCTGATCACCAACTGACACGCGTCGGTGCGCAGCAGTTCGATACGCGGTACCGCCGAAGGGATGATCCGCAAGGACACCCCGGGCGCCTCGCGGCGCAGTCGGGCGGCGACGCCCGGAAGCACCAGGTCGCGCTGGAAATCGTTCGCGGCGATCGTCAGCGTGGCGCGCCAGCGCGCCGGGTCGAAGCTGCCCCAGCGCGCAAATCGCTCGAATTGACGCAGCAATTCACGCGCCTCGACCGCGAGGAGCTCGGCGCGCGCGGTCGCAACGATGCCGCGCCCGGACTTCACGAACAAGGCATCGCCGGTGATCGCGCGCAGCTTCACCAGCAGATGGCTGACCGCCGACTGCGTGACCCGCAGGTTCTGCGCCGCACCGGTGATCGAGCCCGAGTCCACGATCGCCACCAGCAACCGCAGCAAGCCGACGTCGAGATCCGACCAATCGAATTCGCTCATGTGTTCCATGATGATTACATCGTCGTTTTTTGGCAATGGGACGGGGATAATCGGTCGGCATGAACACCTCACCGCCCCGGATTCCCGGCACGACGCCGTTCGACGGCGCGCAGGCGCGCAAGGGCTACGCGCTCAATAAGATGTGCTACTCGTTCAACAGTGCGGAGAATCGCGCGGAATTTCTCAAGGACGAAGAAGCCTACATGCGCAAATTCTCCTTGAACGAGGTGCAGGCGGCGGCCATCCGGTCGCGCAACGTCCTCGCGCTGATCGCCGCCGGCGGCAACGCCTATTACCTGGCGAAATTCGCGGGCATCTTCGGACTCGACATGCAGGACATCGGCGCCCAGCAGACCGGCCTCACGAAGGCGGAGTTTCAGGCGAAACTGCGGGCCGCGGCCGGACGCTGAAGGGGGATTCCAAGTGGCAAAACTCATCGGCGGCCTCGGCACGTCGCATATTCCGGCGATCGGCGGCGCGATACACAAGGGCCTGCAGATGGACCCCTATTGGAAGCCGTTCTTCGACGGATTCCCGCCGGCCCGGAGCTGGCTCGAGAAGGTGGGGCCGGACGTGGTCGTGATCTTCTACAACGACCACGGCTTGAATTTCTTCCTCGACAAGATGCCGACGTTCGCCGTCGGCGCCGCGCCGGAATACCGCAATGCCGACGAGGGCTGGGGCATTCCGACGCTGCCCCCGTTCCGCGGCGACCAGGACTTGTCGTGGCATTTGATCGAGTCCCTGATCGACCGGTCCTTCGACGTCACGACCTGCCAGGAAATGCTGATCGATCACGCCTGTACGCTGCCGCTGAAGCTGTTCTGGCCGACCGGGGATTGTCCGGTCGCGATCGTGCCGGTCTGCATCAACACCGTGCAATTCCCGCTGCCGTCGGCCGCGCGCGTCTATGCGATGGGCAGGGCGGTGGGTGAGGCGATCAAAACCTGGGACAGCGACAAGCGCGTGGCGGTGATCGCGTCGGGCGGTCTTTCGCACCAGCTCGACGGTGAGCGCGCCGGCTTCATCAACAAGGAATTCGACACCGAGTTCCTGGACAGCCTCGTGTCCAATCCCGAGTGGGCGACCCAATTCAGCATTTACCAGCTGGTCGAGAAGACCGGCACGCAGGGGATCGAGTTGTTGATGTGGCTTGCGATGCGCGCATCGCTGACCGCTGCCTCGCCGGCTGTGCGCATGCTGCACAGCAACTATTACATCCCGATTTCCAATACCGCGACCGCGTTGATGGTGCTCGAGTCGACCTGATCTTCGGGCCGGAGCGCGCCCGTTCGCGCTTGACATGTACTATCTAGTTAGTTTAACTTCCGACGCCTGACGGAAAGCCAGGCGATGGGCCCGCGCGGGCATGCGCATGAGCGGCCGTCGGATACCGCCATGCGCCGGGGTGCGACCCGCGATTGGCGGAACCGGAACGCAGAAAACTGAAAACAATCGCGGCACCAAACGGTGCCGATTCGAGGGGGGAGTATGTATCGCGCACGTCTGAGTTCGGCGGTTCTCGCAACTTTGCTCACCATGACCAACGTCTCGACAAGGTCCGCGCTGGCGGCAGGCGCGGCTGCACAGAGCGCGGGTACGTCCGACACGCTGGCGGAGGTGGTCGTCACCGGATCACTGATCCAGCGCAAGAACAATACGTCGGTGAGTCCGATCACCACCGTTTCCGCGGCCTCCGTCAAGCAGACCGGACAAACCAACATCGAGGATGCCCTCAATCAGGTTCCCGGCTTCACCGTGGGCGGCAATGCGGCCACCGGTGGTCAGGGTACCGGTGGCCGCGCCACGATCGATTTGCACGGTCTCGGCTCGAACCGCAACCTGGTCCTGCTGGACGGCAGGCGGCTGCCCCTGTCCGACATCAGCGGCGATGTGGACCTCAACATCCTTCCGGAGGCTTTCGTCTCCGGGGTCGACGTGATTACCGGTGGCGCCTCGGCGGTCTACGGCTCGGACGCGATGTCGGGGGTCGTGAACTTCAAGTCGGCGCAGTACTTCGACGGCGTACAGGCCGACGTACAGGATGGCGTCAGCGAAAAGGGCGATGCGAATCGTTTCGACGCCTCCTTGTCCATGGGCACGAAATTCGCCGACGATCGCGGTCATCTGGATCTGATCTTGTCGGACACCAAGGAAGACCCGTTGCCCTTTGCCTCGCGCGGTTTCTTTTTCAAACAGGTGCCTTCTTCCTTCCTCGGGACGGGCGAATTCGTTCCGAGCGCGACCAACGCTCCGAGCGCCGCGGTCCTGACCTCGCTATTCAACTCCTACGGCGTCTCCGGCGCGATCAACCCGCTCGGCTCGAACCTCGGGTTCAACAACAACGGCACGCTCTACACGGTGACCGGGGCCAAGAATTATCTGGGACCGAACGGAACCAACGGCTACCTGGTGCTCGGAAACAACGTGCGCATGCCGGTGGGTCAGCAAGGGAACATTCTCAACGGGCTGACCCGCAAGGCCGGGTTCGCCAAGGCGGACTATGACCTGACGCCGACGCTGGATCTGTACACGCAATTCATGATCGTCGATCTGGTCGTGAACTCCAATAGCGGCGGCAGCTTGACGCAGTTTCCGACGCTGACCACGATCCCGGTGACCAACCCGTTCATTCCCGCGGATCTGCATGCCGTGCTCGCATCCCGACCCAATCCCAACGCGCCGTTCAGCTGGATCGGACGTTATGTCGGTATACCTTGGAAGAACTGGGACGAACGTTACAACGTCGAGCGCTACCTGACGGGGCTCCGCGGCGATCTCGCGGGAGGGTGGCATTTCGACGTGTTCGGGTCCTACGATCAGACCGTGCATGACAGTGCCATGAACAACGCCGTGCTGAAGAGCAACGTGCAGACCTTGCTCAACGCCCCGGACGGCGGCGCGTCCATCTGCGCCGGCGGATTCAATCCGTTCGGCGATGCCAATGCGCGCGCGCTGTCGCCGGCCTGCGTGGCTTACATGAGCACGACCGCGGTGAGCGTCGAGAAATTGTCGCAGACGCAGTTCCAAGGGCAGATCAACCGCACCTTGTTCCGCCTGCCCGCGGGCCGGGCGCAGTTGGCGTTGGTCGCCGACTGGCGTCAGAACACGTATTCCTATTCACCGGACGTGAACCTGACCGCGAACAGCGGCTGGGCTCCGGGCGGTAATGTCGAGGCATTCACCGCGACCCTGCCGGTACCGGAAAAATCCATCGATTTGAAGGAGTTCGCCGGTCAGATCGACATCCCGCTGCTCGCCGATCGGCCCTGGGTTCGCGAATTCGCCGTGGGCGCCGCGGGCCGGGTGTCGGACTATTCCACGAGCGGCAGCGTGCCGAGCTATGAGTTCGACGTACGTTGGCGCCCGATCGACCCGGTGTTGGTCCGCGGTTCGTACCAGCGCGCGGTGCGCGCTCCCAACATCGGCGAGTTGTTCCAGCCGGCTTCCGGCACGCAGCTGGTGATCGGCACGCCGCCGGCATCCCTCGGAGACCCGTGCGACGTACGCTCCACGGCCCGTACCGGCGCCAATGGAGCCCAGGTCGCCAATCTGTGCATCGCCCAGGGCGTTCCAAGTGCCCTGGCGGGCACGTACCAGTTCCCGACGACCGCGACGGGACAGACCGTGGCAGGCAACTCGACTCTCTCGCCGGAGAAGGCCGACACGTTCAATCTCGGCATCGTGTTCACCCCGTCGATGCACGGCGGCTTGTTCTCCGAGGTCACGACTTCGCTGGACTACTACAATATAGCGATCAAGAACGTCATATCCGCCGTTCCCGGATTGACCGTGCTGTCGAAGTGCTACAACCTCGACGGTTCGAATCCGGGCTATTCGCCGGCCAATTCCTGGTGCAAGCTGCTGCAGCGTGATCAGGGCACCGGCCAATTGTTGCAGGTGAACACGCCGTACTTGAACTTGGCGGCATTGAAGACCGACGGATTCGAGGCCCAGGTGAATTTGGGAATCGCGTCGCCGTGGGCAGCGATGCCGGGGACGTTCTACCTCGACACCAACCTGAATTTCATCAATCGATACCTGGTCCAGTTGCTGCCCGGCACCCCGTACCTCGACTACACCGGGGTGAGTGTCGGCGGTGCGAATCCGGGCGCCGTCCCTTCACGCGCCGAGCCGCGGCTGGCGGGGCTCACGACGATCGGCTACCGGGCCCGCAGCTTCGACGTCGGCGCGCGCTGGCGGTATCAGAGTTCCATGGCCGATGTGAGTTCCATTCTCACGCCGAAAAATGCAGCGGCCGGCGTGGCCTCGTATCAATTGTGGGATCTGTTCGCCACCGTGAACGTGACGGCAAAGCTGCAGTTGCGCGCGGGCGTCAATAATCTGTTCAGTGCCGCAATCCCCTATGTGGCGAGTTCGCAGAACGGCTCCGACCCGGCCCTCTACGATGTCATCGGACGTAACTTCTACGTGGGGGCGAAGGCGTCGTTCTAATGGGAGATGATACGAGGCCGGCCGGCTGCCGGCCTCGTAAACGAAGATAGAGTGGCAATGATGAGATTACGTACCAGTCCGTCCGGACCCCCGCGCACGGGCGAGCGGTCTTTCTTGATCGGCCTGATCGGCAAGAACATCCAGCGCTCACGCTCGCCGGCGATGCACGAGCGCGAGGCGGACGCGCTCGGCCTGCGTTGCCTGTATCAATTGATCGATCTCGACGTGCTCGGGCGGGGCGTCGAGTCCTTGGAGACCCTGGTCGCGAGCGCCGAACTGATGGGATTTTGCGGCCTGAATGTCACTCATCCGTGCAAGCAGGCCGTGGTGCCTCTGCTTGGCGAACTGAGCGAGGAGGCGCGCGCGATCGGGGCCGTCAATACGGTGCGGCTCGTCGACGGCCGGCGCATCGGCTACAACACGGACGCATCCGGCTTTGCCGACAGCTTCCGGCGCGGCCTCGGTGACGTCGCGATCGATCGGGTGGCCCAGGTGGGCGCGGGCGGCGCGGGCGCCGCCACCGCCTATGCGATGCTGTCCTTGGGTGCCGGCCACGTGGCGGTATTCGACGCCGACCCCGGACGCGCGGCCGAGTTGGTGCGGAATCTGCGGGGCAGTTTCGCCGCCGCACGTCTGTCGGTGGCGCCGGACCTCAAAGCGGCGATCGACGCGGCCGACGGCATCGTTCACGCGACGCCGACCGGAATGCGCGAGCATCCCGGCCTGCCGTTTCCGGTCGAATATCTGCGGCCGGCCCTCTGGGTCGCGGATATCGTCTACTTTCCATTGCGGACGGAATTGCTGCGTGAGGCGCAGGCGCGCGGCTGCCGCGTACTCGACGGCGGCGGCATGGCCGTATTCCAGGCGGCCGCGGCGTTCGAGTTGTTCACGGGCCGCACCGCGGACCGTGAGCGCATGCTGCAGGGATTTCGCAACACTCGCGACGACTGATCCTGCGCGCGGCCGTGGGCGGGCGGCGCCTGCCCGGCTACAATGACGGTCGCTGCCATCCGCAGAGCATGGAAAGACAACATGGGCGCGCGCGCGGGAACGAACCGGGAAGGCAAGAAGAGCACCGTAAAATCCACGTCGGAGGCGGGGGCCAAACCGGCCGGCGGCGACGTTTCCAAAGCGTCGGCGCCGCTGCCGACGCGCGACGCGGCGGCGGCGCGTGCCGACATCCTCGCGGTCGCGACCGAAGAGTTCGCGATGAAGGGCCTGAGCGGCAGTCGCGTCGACGAAATTGCCGAGCGCACCCATACCGTCAAGCGGATGCTCTATTACTACTTCGGCAGCAAGGAGGGGCTGTACCGCGCGGTGCTCGAGCGGGCGTACGAACAAATCCGCGCCATCGAGCAATCGCTCGACCTGAAATCGATGCCCCCGGATGAGGCGCTGCGGGCGCTGGTGCGCACCACCTTCGATTATCACAACAAGCATCCCGAATTCGTCCGCCTGGTGATGAACGAGAACATCCACCACGGCGATCACATCGGCCATCTGTCGGGGATCAAGTCGCGCAATCGCACCGTGATTGCGATGCTGCAACAAATACTGGACCGGGGCATCGCGGCGGGCCTGTTCCGCAAGGACTTGGACCCGGTCGAAGTGCACATGTCGGTCAGCGCCCTCTGCTTCTACAACGTCTCCAACCGCTACACCTTTTCACGCATCTTCGAACGGGACATGAGTTCGCCCAAGGCACTGGCCGCGCGGCGCGAAGTCATCGTCGAAATCATCGATCGCTGGTGCCGCGCATCGGATTGACTAACTGGTCCGTTCACGATAATCTGCGCTCGCGTCGACGGGGGAGTGCCGCGACCGGACGCGCATTCATGAATATCTCGATCGGGGAGGTTGATTCCATGAACACCCACGCTAGATTTCCATTTGCCGCTGTCGCGGCGCTGCTATTTGGCGCGGCACTGCTGTCCGGCAGGAATGAGACCGCGCGCGCCGCGCCCGGCGCCTATCCGCAACCGGTTGTGGCCGCCGGCGTCGTCATGGGCGATCATTACCCGCCGCGACGCACGCCGTTTCCCGGCGGCGTGACCGGTTTCGCCGACGTCAAATACGCCGAGCTGCCGGGCTTCCGCCCGCTCACGCTGGACGTCTATGTCCCGCGGATCGCGCGCTCGAAGGCGGTGCCGCTGGTTCTCTACATACACGGCGGCGGCTGGGAATTCGGTCACTCGCGCCAGTCCGGCGCGTTCGAGAACTGGCCGCGGGTGCTCGCGATGGTCGCCGCGCGCGGCTACACGGTCGCTTCGCTGAACTACCGGCTGAGCGGGGAAGCACCGTTCCCGGCCGCGATCCAGGACGTCAAGACGGCGATCCTCTGGCTGCACGCCCATGCGCGTGACTACGGCATCGACAAGAGCAAAACCATCGTATGGGGCGGTTCCGCGGGCGGTCATCTCGCGGCGCTCGCGGCCGTCACTTGCGGCGTCAAGGCGCTGGAGCCGGATTTCGCGCACCTCGCTGACGGCGCCCGACTCTCCAAGGAAAGCGACTGCGTGCAGGGCGCCGTGACCTGGTACGGCGTGTTCGATTTCGCCAATTTCAACTGGGATGCGCCCGGCGCGCCGGCACGCCCGCACGCGGTTCCGGAGCCGATCGCCCGCTTCCTCGCCTGCGCGCCGAAGGGCTGCGATCCGGCCACGGTGCGCACGGCGAGCCCGATCAGCTACGTGAAGGCGACGACGCCGCCATTCCTGATCATGTACGGGTCCGTCGACAAGACCGTGCCGCCGAAGCAGTCCCGATCCTTCGCCGCGGCCATGAAGGCGGCCGGTGCGCACGTCGAGCTGGTTGAGATTCCCGGCGTCGCCCACAGCTTCATCGGCAGCACTCCACAGGCGACCAAGCGCGGCAGCCTCGAAGGATTCGACCGCACGCTGGAATTCATCGATAAGACGGTCGGCCACGCGCGCCGATAGCGCTTCGAAGGCGCCCTCGGCACATGCTCACCAGCATCGCAACGGTCTCGGTCAGCGGCAGCCTGGACAGCAAGCTCGCCGCGATATCCGCGGCCGGGTTCTGGGGCGCCGAGATATTCGAGAACGATCTGCTGACCTATTCGGGCTCGACGGCGGACGTCGCGGCGATGATGCGTTCGCTCGGACTGAAGTGCACGGCGTTCCAGCCGTTTCGCGACTTCGAGGGCATGCCCGCCGAGATGCGCGCGCGCACTTTCGACCGGGTGGAGCGCAAGTTCGACGTGATGCAGGAGCTGGGCACCGACGTGCTGCTGCTCTGCTCGAACATATCCCCGGCTTCCTCGGGTGATCGCGCCCGCATCGTCGCGGATTTCCAGGAACTCGGCGAACGCGCCGCCCGGCGCAATTTGCGCGTCGGCTACGAGGCTCTCGCCTGGGGGCGGCACATCAACGATCACCGCGATGCGTGGGAGATCGTGCGCGCGGCCAACCATCCGTCGATCGGAATCATACTCGACAGCTTCCACAGTTTCGCCCGGCGCGTGCCGGTAGAAAGTCTGCGCGACATCGATCCGCACAAGATATTCCTTGTTCAACTCGCGGACGCGCCGGTCATGACCATGGACGAACTGTCGTGGAGCCGGCACTTCCGGACTATGCCGGGACAGGGTGACTTTCCGCTGGTCGATTACGTCGGGGCGCTGTACGGCATCGGCTATCGCGGTGCCTATTCGCTCGAGATCTTCAACGATCGGTTTCGCGCGGCCTCGGCGACCACCGTCGCGCTGGACGGCAGGCGCTCGCTGACCTACCTGGACGATCAGATCAGGCGACGCTCCGGTCAGGCGCTGCTGCCCGCGCGCGGGGCATGCCACGGCGTTGAGTTCCTGGAGATCGCCGCCAACGAGGCCGAGACGCCGCAAATCGGGAGGATGCTGTCGACGCTTGGCTTCACGGAGGTGGGACGTCACAGGCGCAAGTCCGTCGCGCGTTGGAACCAGGGTGGCGTCAACATCGTCGTGAACAGCGAGAACGAAGGCTTCGCGCATTCCCACAACGTGGTGCACGGTGCCTCCGTGTGCGCGATCTGCCTGAACGTCGACGCGGTCGACCGCGTCCTGTCGCGCGCCGCGGCCCTGCAGATACCCAGATTCTCCCAGCCTGTCGGGGCCGACGAGTACGAGATCCCGGCATTGCGCGGCGTCGGCGGCAGCCTCATCTACCTGATCGAGACCGGGCAGGGGCCGCGGGTCTGGGATCAGGATTTCCTGCCCTGTGCGGAACCGGCCGCGGGCGCCGGCGTGACCGCGGTCGACTACATCTCCCAGGTCATGCATTACGAGGAAATGTATTCCTGGCTGCTGTTCTACATCGCGCTGTTCGATCTGGAAAAGACGCCGATGATCGAGTATGCGGACCCCCTCGGGCTGGTCCAGTCCCAGGCCGTGGAATCCCCGGACCTCGGCCTGCGGATCATGTTGAGCACGTCGGCGGCAAGCCAGACCCTGTCGTCGCGGTTCCTGAGCGCCTACGAAGGCGCGGGTGTGCAGCACGTCGCGCTCGCGACCGCGGACATCTTCGCGTCGGCCGCCGAGATGCGCCGCCGCGGCGTCGAGCTGCTGGCGATCCCGCGAAACTATTACGAGGATCTGGAGGCGCGGTTCGGGCTCGAGCCCGCGCTGATCGAGCGCATGATGCACGCCCATATCCTCTACGATCGCGACGCCGACGGCGAAATGTTCCAATTCTTCTCGCGCGCGTTCGAGAAGCGATTTTTCTTCGAGGTCGTCCAGCGCAGGAGCTATTCGGGCTACGCCGCGGCCAATCTGCCGATCCGCCTCGCATCCCAGGCACGCTTCAAATCCACTCCCGCCGCGCGCGCCCCGTGAAACCGACGCGCGTCCGGCTGACCGTGCTCGCCCTGTTGTCCACGGGGACGATGATCAACTATCTGGACCGGACCGTGCTCAGCATCGCGGCGCCGGGCATCGCCCGCGAGCTGCATCTGGGTCCGGGTTACATGGGCCTGATATTCTCGGCATTCGCGTGGTCCTACACCGGCTTTCAGCTGCCGGGCGGCATGTTCCTGGACCGCTTCGGCTCGCGGCTGACCTATTTCCTGTCGGTGCTGTCCTGGGCGGTGTTCACGCTGCTGCAGGGCCTCTCGGCCGGACTCAAATCCCTGTTCGCGTACCGGATATTCCTCGGCATCGCCGAATCGCCCTGCTTTCCGACCAACAGCCGGGTCGTCGCGACCTGGTTTCCCAGGCAGGAGCGCGCGCGCGCGACCAGCGTGTACACCGTCGGCGAGTATGTGGGCCTCGCATTCCTGAGTCCGCCGCTGTTCTGGCTGATCGCGACTTATGGTTGGCGCGCCCCGTTCTTCGTCTCGGGCGCGCTCGCGCTGATCTTCGCCCTCGTCTGGTGGATCCGCTATCGCGAACCCGAGGAGGATCGCCGTGTGAACCGGGCGGAGCTCGACTACATCGCGGCGGGCGAGGGACTGGGGCCGCAGACCGCCGCGCGCCGGGACTTCAGTTGGTCGCGCGTTCGACGCGTGCTCGCCCACCGGCAGATCTGGGGTGCCGGCATCGGCCAGTTCGCCGGCAACTCGACGCTGGTCTTTTTCCTCACGTGGTTCCCGACTTATCTCGCGACGGCGCGCGGCATGGGCTGGATCAAGGTCGGGTTGTTCGCGGTGCTGCCTTTCATGGCGGCCGCCGTCGGCGTGCTGGCGGGCGGGGCCTTCTCGGACTATCTGGTGCGGCGCACGGGATCGCTGAACGTCGGCCGCAAACTGCCGATCGTCGGCGGTCTGCTGCTCGCGACCGGAATCGTCGGAGCGAATTATGTCGCGAGCAACACCGCGGTGATCGCGATCATGTCGGTCGCCTTTTTCGGGCAGGGCCTCGTCGGGCTCGGCTGGACCGTGGTGTCCGACATTGCGCCGAAGAATTACGCCGGACTCGTCGGGGGACTGTTCAATTTCATGGCAAACGTGGCCGGTATCGTCACGCCGCTCTCGATCGGACTCATCGTCCAGCGCACCGGTTCGTTCGCCTATGCGCTCGGATTCATGGCTTCCGTGACGATCGTCGGCGCGCTCTCGTATCTGATTCTGCTCGGCGACATCAAGCGCATTCAAATGGCCTAGACGCCCGATAGGCGCGCCCGCGCGCTGCGGCGAGGAGGAGGGGACTTGATCAATCGACGGCTCAATTCGCTGCTGTTGACGGTGGCGCTCGGCGTGCTCGGCACCGCCTGCGCGCGGGCGGGCTGCGCGCCGGTGGACGGACTCAAGTTCGTCTGCGGCGTCGCGCACCCGGAGGATCTCGCGCGCATTCCGCGCACGCGATGGCTGATCGCGAGCGGCTTCGAGAACGGCGCCGGTCTGAAGCTGATCGACACCCGGACCGGGACGATGCGCTTCTGGTACCGCGGCGATGCGTCGCAAATCCGGCCGGACCGCCGCGACTTTCCCGGCTGCGACGCCGCGCCCGACGTCAAACTCTTCAATGCGCACGGCATTTCGCTGCGTGCGCAAGGGCCGGGTCGGTACCGGCTCTACGTCGTCGACCATGGCGGCCGCGAGAGCATCGACGTGTTCGACGTCGACGCGCAGGTCGCCGTTCCGTCGCTCGCGTGGCGCGGATGCGTCGCCATGCCCGCGGGCCTCGCCGCCAACAGCGTCGCGAGCTTTGCCGACGGCACCATCCTCGCGACGGTGCTGACCCGTCCGGGCTTCACGTATGCGGATTTCGTGAACGGACGCAACACCGGCGGCGTGTACGAGCGCAAGCCGGGGGCGAAGGGCTTTCATCTGTTGCCGGGGACCGAACTCCCGGGCAACAACGGCCTCGAGACCTCGCGCGACGGCCGGGAGTTCTACGTCGTCGCCTACGGGACCCATTCGATTTACGTGTATGCGCGCGCCGATACGCGCAAGCCCCTGCGCCGCGTCGTCGCCCCCGGATTCATGCCCGACAACATTCATTGGGACGGCGACCGGCTGCTCACCGCGGGCATGACCTACGATGAGCCCGCCTGCGGCGGAGTCCGCAAGGTGATCGGCGGCGTCGCGGACCCGATGCGCTGTCACCGCGGCTACGTCGCCGCCGAGCTCGATCCGCACACGATGAAGTTTACGATCCTCGCCTTCGGCGGACCCAATCCGGCGTACAACGGCGTCACGATCGCGGCGCTCGCCGGCGGCAACATCTGGCTCGGGTCCTACCAGTCGGGGCGGCTCGCGTACCGGGCGCTGCCGGCAAGCGCCCCATCCGATGAGTACCTGTTGATGGGCAGCGCGACCCGCGGCGCCGGCGAACCGATGATCGCGGTCGATCCGAACAATCCGAACGACATGATCGCCGTGTCGATGGCGAGCGTGCAGCACCTGGGCACCGAGGACGCAACGCTGCTGGAGGCGCAAGGCTATGCGGCGATCTTCAACGCCGATCCCAGGCAGCATTTCGACGGCCTGACCGACGCCTATCACGGCGTGCCGCATTCGACGATCACGCAGCTCGCGGTCACGCACGACGGCGGCGATCATTGGACGCTCGGCGAGCTGCCGATACTTGGCGGAACTTTCACGCGCTGCCCCGACCCGTTCGCCGCGGTGCTGCCCGACGGCACGTTCCTCGCGGGCTGCGAGCCGCGCGAGACCAGCGGCCAGTTCTTCGGAAAGTCGGCGGTCGTCGTGTCGCACGACCATGGCGAGACCTGGTCGCGCCCCGCGGACATCATCAGTTCCTATGGCGCGGCGCGCTTCGCGCCGGGCCTGGCGCCACGGATCGGCGGCAATTCACCTTGGGACCGGCCGTTCCTCGCCGTGGACGACTCCACGGGCGTCGTCTACGGGGTGGCGGAGGGGGGCGAGACACTCGTGAGCACGCGGCCGCAGAAGTCGCGCTGGGAGTCCTTCATCACCGCGTCGACGGACGGCGGGCGGCGCTTCGGCGTCATCCACGCGTGGGACTCCAAGGACTTTCCGGAATTGAGCCGCGGCGAGGGTGTGGCGGCCGCGCATGGCGCCGTGGCGGTCGTCTATGTGGCGGCCAGCGCGCCTGCCTCCGCGGGGACGGCGTGTCCCTGCACCGTGTTCGGCATCAGCCGGGATCAAGGCGTGACTTTTTCGCGGCACGTGCTCGCGGGCGCGCCCGCCCCGGATCCGGTGGTGGGCCTCGCCGCGGATCCGACGACCGCCGGACGCTTCGCGCTGATGCGCTACGTGGCGCGGCCGTCGCCGCAATATCAAGTGGCCGTCAGCGACGATGCGGGCCGGACCTGGTCGGCTTTCGTCGTCGCCGGGCGCACACCGGGCGCGACCCAACTGACGAAGCCTTGGATCACCTACTCGCCGTCGGGCGTGCTTGGGCTGATGTGGCGCGCGATCCATCCGGACCGCAGTTACGACATCTGGTCGTCGATTTCCAAGGATGGCGGCCACACGTTCAGCGATTCATTGCGGGTGAGCCATGCGGTCTCGCCGGTCGCCAACCCGTACCGGAACGACGGGCTGTTCGGCGACGACATTCAGGACATCGTGCTCGACAAAGACACCGCGCACCTGGTCTGGGGCGACTCGCGCGCCGGATTCCAGGCAGTCTGGTACGGCAGCGTGCCGCTGACGGCGTACGCGTTCGGCCGGCGCTGAGCCGGCCCACCCCGAGACCTCAGCGCAGCCAGCGGCCGAAGAACGAGAACGTCCGGTCCCAGGCGCGCTGGGCCCAGACGGCGTCGTACTGGGTGCCCGGGATGCGCCCCGGGCCGACGGCGGTCTCGTTGGCGAAGGCGTGATGCGCGAGGTATCGGTGAAAATCGAAGTTCACGCCGGCGGCGGTGAGCTTTTCCTGCAGCTGGTCGACGAGCGCGGGCGGAAAGAACTCATCCTGGGTGGCCCAGTGCGCCAGCAGCGGCGCCTTGATCTTCGCGGCGTCGATGTATTCGAGCGGCGGACACCCATACCAGACCACCGCGGCGTCGATCTCCGGCGCCATGCAGCAGGCGAGCAGGGTGAGCGCGCCGCCCATGCAAAATCCCGTCACGCCGACCTTGGCGCTGCGCGTCTTCAAGAATTGCGCGGCGCCACGGATATCTTGTGCGGCGGCGTCGCCGAAGTTCAGGCCCGTCATCAGGTGATGCGCCTCTTCGGCCTCGACCGTGGATTTGCCGCGATACAAGTCGGGCACCAAGGCGCGGTAGCCGGCGTTCGCGAGGCGGTCGGCGACACCGCGAATCTGGTCGTTGACGCCCCACCATTCCTGGATGATGACGATGCCCGGTGCGCCGGCCGCGTGCGCGGGTTCGGCGAGATAGCCCCCGACGGCCCTGCCGTCCGGGCGGTTGAATGAAGTCGTGGTACCCATGTCAGCCGGTGATCTCCTCGGTGTCGATTTCTGCCTGTGTCCTGGCGTTATAGCGCGGGCCCGACACCGTGTCATTATTGATCAATCGATCGAGTCTGCCCAGCAGGGCGTCCGAGACGCGGACGCGCGCCGCACCCACGTTCTCCTCCAGATGCCGAATCGAGGTCGTGCCCGGAATCGGAATCACGTGCGGCGCCCGGTGCAGCAGCCACGCGAGGCTGAGCTCGGCCGGGGTGCAGCCGGCCTCGGCGGCGAGTGCGCGGAGCGGCGGCAGCAGCGCCGCGTTTCGCTCGAAATATTCGGTGAAACGCGGCATGTCGCGGCGCAGATCCTTCGCCGCGAGCGCCTCGGGACGGGGTGGATTCCCGGCGAGAAAGCCGCGCCCGAGCGGGGAGAAGGCGACGAGCGCGACGTTCAAGCGCCGGCAGGCGTCGAACACCGCGACCTCGGGGTTGCGGGTCCACAATGAGTACTCGCTCTGCACCGCCGCGATCGGATGCACCGCATGGGCTCGTTGCAACGTGGCCGCCGAGACCTCGGACAGGCCGATCGCGCGAACATGGCCGGCCCGCACCAGATCGGCGAGCGCACCGACCGATTCCTCGATCGGCACCGGCTTGTCCCAGCGGTGCAGGTAATACAGATCGATGACGTCGGTTCGCAGCCGCGCGAGCGACTCGAGGCAGGTGCGCTTGATCGCCTCGGGCCGCCCATCGATGACCCGCCGCCCGTCGACGCCGGTGATGCCGCATTTGCTGGCGAGGAACACGCGGCCTCTGTCCGCGCCGAGCGCCTCGCCGACCAGCGACTCATTGCGGCCGAAGCCGTACAGGGCCGCCGTGTCGAAATGGGTGACGCCGAGGTCGAGCGCGCGGCGGATCACGGCGGCCGCTTCCTTCGGGTCGGGCGGCACGCCGTAGGCATGGCTCAAGTTCATGCAGCCGAAGCCGATCGCGCCCACGGCGCGGCCGGCGATCATCCGGGTTTCCATCGGGGTCTCCCAGCGCGCGCTCAGCGCCGCGCGGCCAGCTGCCGGTCGAGGTCGCCGAGCGTCCGATAACACGGCAGCACCTGCTGCACGCCGGCATTCGGTTCGCGGCGGTCGCGGATCGCCGCGAAGAATTCCCGATCCTGCAGTTCGATGCCGTTCATCGACACGGCGACTTTCGATACGTCGATCTTCGCGTCCTTGCCGTCGTACAGGTCGTCGTAGCGGGCGATGTAGGTGCCGTTGTCGCAGATGTAGCGGAAGAACGTGCCCAGGGGACCGTCGTTGTTGAACGACAGCGACAGCGTGCAGAGGGCGCCGGTGCTCGCGGCGAGCTGCACCGACATGTCCATTGCGATATGCAGCGCCGGATGATGCGGACCCTCGATCGCGTTGGCGACCGTGATCTCGCCGCCGGTTTGGTAGCGGAACAGGTCGACCGTATGCGCGGCGTGATGCCACAGCAGGTGGTCCGTCCACGATCGGGCCTCGCCGAGGGCGTTCAAGTTGCTGCGGCGGAGGAAATACGTCTGCACGTCCATCTGCTGGATCTTGATCTCGCCCCGGCGGATGCGCTGATGGATCCACTCGTGCGAGGGGTTGAATCGCCGTGTGTGGCCGACCATGCACACGAGGCCCGTGCTCTTCTGCATGCGCGCCACCGCCAGGGCGCCTTCCCAGCTGTCGGCGAGCGGAATCTCGACCTGGACGTGCTTGCCGGCCTGCATGCACTGGATCGCCTGGGCGCTGTGCATCTGTGTCGGTGTGCACAAGATCGCGGCGTCGACGCCGGGTTGGGCGAGCGCCTCGGCGAGCTCCTGCGTGACGTGCGGAACGCCGTATTTCTGCGCCACCGCGCGCGTCTTTTCCAGCTCCCGGCCGACCAGCGAGACGACCTCGACGCCGCCGATCTGACGGATGGCGTCGAGGTGCTTTTGTCCGAAGGCGCCGGCGCCGGCGAGTACGATTTTCATTTCCCTTGGTCTCCGCGTCCGTCCGGCGGCGCCGGATTTTCGAGTATCAAATGACCCACCGCCGTATTGGAAGCGGGTACGTGGTAGAAGCGATGGACTTCCCTGACGCGGGCGTCGAGAGCGCCGCGCATGAGCAGCCACATCACGAGTTCGATGCCCTCGGAGCCCGCCTCGCGCACGTAGTCGATGTGCGGTACGCGCGACTGAGCCTCCGGATCCTCGATCAGGCGGTCGAGAAATGCCTGGTCGAATTCCCGGTTGATCAGTCCGGCGCGCGGACCCTGGAGTTGATGGCTCATGCCGCCCGTTCCCCAGATCTGGACATTCAAGTCGCCGTCGAAGGAGTCGACCGCCCGGCGAATCGCCTTGCCGAGCTCGTAGCAGCGCCGCCCGGACGGCGGCGGATAGAGCACGACGTTGACCGCGACCGGGATCACGCGGCACGGCCACGCCTTGGGCTGTCCGAACATCAGCGACAGCGGCACCGTCAGGCCGTGATCGACGTCGAGGCGATTGACGATCGTCAGGTCGAAGTCCTGCTGGATCACGCACTGCGCGATGTGGTTGGCGAGCTCGGGATGCCCCTCGACGACCGGCACCGGGCGCGCTCCCCAGCCCTCGTCGGCCGGATTGAAGCTCGCCGCGCAGCCGATCGCGAAGGTCGGCACGAGATCCAGGCTGAATGCGGTCGCGTGGTCGTTGTAAACCAGGATCACGACATCGGGCTTCGCGGCGGCGATCCAGCGCTTCGAGAACTCGTAGCCCTTGAACACGGGCGCCCAATAGGCATCCGCGCTCTTGCCCAGGTCCAATGCGGCGCCGATCGCCGGAACATGCGACGTGGTGACACCGGCGGTGATTCTAGCCACGGGCCTTCTCCCCGACGCGGCGGTTGCCCTCGATCGGGCGGCCGCCCGTTTTCATCATGTGCGCGTAATCCTCCTGGCTCATGCCGGTCATCCGCGCGGCGGCATACTGGAAGCTCTTGCCGTCGGTCGCGAAGATCTTGGCGAGGAAGTAGATGTTGCCGCCGAGCGCGATCATCCGGTTGTAGTCGCGCGCCAGCACCGCGAGCTTCTGCTCCTCGGTCATCGGCCATTCGTCGAGATAGGCGCGTTCGCCGGCCCGGAAGCGTTCGCGATTCGCGGATTTCAACAAGGACATGCAGAACATGTTCAAGTGATAACCGAGTCTCGCCTGATCGGTGTCGAAGATCGTCGTGCCCGGCACGTCCGCGTAGGGTTTGTCGGCCGTCATGTCGTCGATCTCCGGGCGTTCCAATACAGGTTCATCGGGTTGTCGACCAGCAGTTTGCGCTGCAATTCCGCGGTCACCGCGATGCGCGGAATGTAGTCGACGAGCTTGCCGTCGTCCGGCATGTGCGACTTGAGATTCGGGTGCGGCCAGTCCGTGCCCCAGAGCACGCGGTCGGGAAACGCCTCCACCAGCCGTCGGGCGAACGGCACCACGTCGTCGTACGACGGCGGTCCCGTCACCGACAGCCGTTCCGGGCAGCTGACCTTCGACCAGACCGTCGGGCGCTCGCGCATCAGCCGCAGGAACAGTTCGAACTCGGGGCCGTCGGCCGGCTTGGCGACGTCGGGCCTGCCCATGTGGTCCACGACCAGCACCGTCGGCAGCGTCATGAAGAAGTCATAGAGCTGCGGCAGGTCGGCCGCCTCGAAGTAAATGACGACGTGCCAGCCGAGCGCCGCGACCCGCGCGGCAATGTGGCGCAGCTGGTCGGGCGGCGTCGTGTCGACCAGGCGCTTGACGAAGTTGAAGCGCACGCCGCGCACGCCGGCGGCGTCCAGCGCCTTCAGTTCGGCGTCGGTCACGTCGGTGCGCACCGTGGCGACGCCGCGCGCTCGGCCTTCGGCGCGATTTAACGCATCGACGAGCGCGCGGTTGTCGGCGCCGTGGCAGGTCGCCTGCACGATCACGTTGCGCGCGAATCCGAGGTGATCGCGCAGCGCGAACAACTGGGCGGCGGAGGCGTCGCAGGGCGTGTATTTGCGCTCCGGCGCATACGGGAAGCGGTCGCCCGGGCCGAACACGTGGCAATGCGCGTCGACCGCGCCCGGCGGCACGCGAAACGCGGGCCGGGACGGGTGCGGGTCGAACACCAGCCAGTTCTTGTCCATGACGAACGCACTCACCGGTTTTGCGCCTTCAATATCCGGTCGAGCCGCGGGAACACCCGCCGCGCGTTCAGTTCGAAGATCCGGTGCTTCTTGTCCGCCGGCATCGCGAGCGCATCGATGTAGCGCTTGGTGTCGTCGAAATAGTGGCCCGTCTCCGGGTCGATGCCGCGCACCGCACCGACCATTTCCGAGCCGAACAGGATGTTCTCCACGTCGATGACCTTCGCCAGCAGGTCGATCCCGGGCTGGTGGTAGACGCAGGTGTCGAAATACACGTTCTGCATCACGTGCCGGGCGAGCGGCGGGCGCTTGAGCATGTCGGCGAGCCCGCGGTAGCGACCCCAGTGATAGGGCACCGCGCCGCCGCCGTGCGGGATCACGAAACGCAGGTTCGGGAAATCCCGGAACAAGTCGCCCTCGATGAACTGCATGAACGCCGTGGTGTCGGCGTTGAGATAATGCGCGCCGGTCGCGTGGAAATTGGCGTTGCAGGACGAGGACACGTGGATCATCGCCGGCACGTCGAGTTCGACCATCTTCTCGTAGATCGGGTACCAATATCGGTCCGTGAGCGGCGGGCTCGTCCAATGACCGCCGGAGGGATCCGGGTTCAAGTTCAGGCCGACGAAGCCGAGCTCGCGCACGCAGCGTTCGAGCTCCTCCACCGAACGGGCGAGCGGCCTGCCGGGCGACTGGGGCAGCTGGCACACGCCGACGAAATTCTCGGGGTACAGGTCGACGACGCGCTTGATCAGATCGTTGCAGACCCGCGTCCAGGCGACCGACACGTCCTCGCCGCCGATGTGGTGGGCCATCGCCGAGGCGCGCGGCGAGAAGATCGTCACGTCGGCGCCGCGCAGCCGCTGCAGCTTCAGCTGGTTCTGGTCGATGCTGTCGCGGATCTCGCCGTCGGAGATGACCGGGGCTGCGGGCTCCGGCAGGCTGGGATTCTTGATGCGCGCGAGCTGCGCGTCGCGATAGGCCTGCAATGCGGCGGGCGCGGTCGTGTAGTGGCCGTGGCAGTCGATGATCAACATCAGCGGTCGTCCTGTTTCGCGGGCGCCGAATCCGGCGCGGCGTCCAGGTAGACGAGTCCGCGCTGGGCGAGCTTCTCGCGCATGCCGTAAATGTCGAGACCCAGTTCGCCGGCCTTGAGCCGCGCGCGCACCTTCGCCTCCTTCGCCTCGCGCGCCGCGCAGTGCGCGAGCGTGCCCTCGGCCTCGGCGCGCGGCACCACGCAGACGCCGTCGTCGTCGGCGACGATCACGTCGCCGGGGTTCACCACCGCGCCGGCGCAGACGACCGGCACGTTCACCGAACCCAGGGTTTCCTTGACCGTGCCCTGGGCATAGACGCATTTCGACCAGACGGGAAAGCCGATCTCCTTCAAGTCGCGCGTGTCGCGCACGCCGGCGTCGATGACGAGGCCGCGCACACCGCGGGCGAGAAGCGAGCAGGCGAGGAGGTCGCCGAAATACCCGGCGTCGGACGCCGAGGTCGGCGCGACGACCAGGATGTCTCCCGGACGGCATTGTTCCACCGCGACATGGATCATCCAGTTGTCGCAGGGCGCGACGCTCACCGTGACCGCCGAGCCGCTGATGCGGGCGCCGGAATGGATGGGACGCATGTACGGCGCGAGCAATCCCTTGCGCCCCTGTGCCTCGTGAACCGTGGCGACGCCGAACGCCGCGTAACCATCGACGATCCGGGCGTCCGCCCGGGGGATATTGCGAATGACGACGCTCACACGCACCTCTTTCGTTGTTGTCAGCCGGAGAAGTCGAGGCCCACGTAGTTTTCGGCGAATGCCCGCGATGCCGCGGGCGAACCGATCAAATATTCGAGTTCGGCCAGTTGCAGCTTATAGGCAAAGCCGTCGTCCGAAAAGCGGTGCATCACGGTCGTGAACCACCAGGAAAAGCGAGTCGCCTTCCACACGCGCGCCAAGGCCCGGACCGAATATTCGTCCAGCAGCGACGAGCTGTCGTTGCGGTAGTGCTCCACGAGTCCCTGGTACAGAACGCGCACGTCCGCGGCCGCGAGGTTCAGGCCCTTGGCGCCCGTCGGCGGGACGATGTGCGCGGCGTCGCCGACCAGAAACAGGCGGCCGTGGCGCATCGGTTCGGCGACGAAACTGCGCAGCGGCGCGATGCTTTTCTCGATCGACACCCCGGTTATCAGGCGCCCTGCATGGCGCGGCGGGAGCCGCGACCTCAACTCGTCCCAGAAGCGCGCGTCGGACCAGGATTCGACCCGGTCCTCGAGCGGACACTGCACGTAGTAGCGGCTGCGCTCGCGGGAACGCATGCTGCACAGCGCGAAGCCGCGCGCATGGTTCGCATAGATGAGTTCGTCGTCCATCGGCGGAACATCGGCGAGCACGCCGAGCCATCCGAACGGGTAGACGCGCTCGTAAACCCTGATCGCCGCCGGCGGCAGGCTTGCGCGGCAAACGCCGTGGAAGCCGTCGCAGCCGGCGATGAAGTCGCAGTCCAGATGGTGCCGCACGCCCGACAGCTCGTAGGTGACCGTCGGCCGCGACCCGTCGAAGTCATGCACCGCAACGTGTTCCGCTTCGTAGACGAGTTTGGCGCCGGCGCGCGTGAGCGCCTCGCCGAGATCCCGGGTGATCTCGGTCTGACCGTAGACCGTCATCGGATGGCCCGTCAGCACACGCAGGTCGAGCCGGTGGACCTGCCCGGCGAATGCCAGCTGGACGCCGTCGTGCACGAGCCCCTCGGCGTGCAGACGCGCGCCGACACCGCAGTCGTCGAGCAGTTCGACCGTGCTGCGTTCCAGCAAACCAGCCCGGATCCGGGATTCGACGTAGGAACGCGAACGCCGCTCGATGATGACCGAATCGATGCCCTGCCGGCCGAGAAGCTGTGCCAGCAGCAGGCCAGAGGGGCCTGCGCCGATGATCGCGACTTGTGTTTTGGCCATTCGCCAGCCTAGCGGGCGCATGCGCCGACATCATGGACGGGACGGGAAAAAACTTGTACTTTTCGAACGTGCCGATCGCGACGCCTCATCGCCCCGCTTCCTCCCGCGCAGCAACGATTCCGGCATTCTCGCTCTATGGCGAGCCGCCGCGACCGCCCGACCCCGGCACGGTCCACGTCGAGACGATCGCGAGCCGCAGCCGGGTGTACAACTGGTCCATCCGTGCGCATCGGCACCGGGACCTGTGCCAGATGTTCGTGGTGTATCGCGGCGAGGCGAAGATCCGGATCGACGATCGACTGATCCAGGTACGCGGGCCGATGGTGGTGATCGTGCCGCCCGGGGTGGTGCACGCCCTGACCCTGGATCGGGACATCACCGGCATCGTCGCGACGTTCTCCATGGCGCTCGGCTGCGGCCTGCTCGAGACGGCGCCCGAGCTCGCCGCCCTGCTCGACGAGCCGGCGGTGGTGCCGGTCGGCGGCGGCCCGCTCGAAGCCGCCGAGGTCAGGCGGCTCGGGGCGATCATGTTGCGCGAGTCGGGCCGCCATGCGCGCGGCCGCGATGCGGCGCTGCGGGGATTGCTGTGTGCGCTCGTCACCAACGTTCTGCGGCTGATACGCGACCAGGATGTGCCGCCAACGCGGGCCGGCGCGCGCAACCGCGAAATCGTCGCGAAGTTCCGCCAGGGGATCGAGCGGCGCTTCCAAATGCAGCGTCCGCTGGCCGCGTATGCACGCGATATCGGGTGCACCGAGTCCGCCCTGCGCCGCGCCTGCCGGCTGGCGGCCGGGCTGTCGCCCCTCGAATTGGTGCACCAGCGGGTGCTCGCCGAGGCCCAGCGCCTGTTGCGGTACACCGGCACGCCGATCGCGCAGATCGCCTTCAGGCTCGGCTTCGACGATCCCGCCTATTTCAGCCGGTTTTTCACCAAACGCATGCGGATTTCGCCGCGTGCGTTCCGGGACCGCGCCGCCGCCGAGCCCCGAGGCGGCCCCGAAAGTTGAAAATCAGGTGATGCGGAAGATTGTAAACCAAATTACAATCAGCCGAAAATCACGGATGGGGGGGTATCCGCCGATGAGTTATCCGCCGATGAGCTTCTGCAGCAATCGCCTCAAGGTGCGCCGCTCGTCGGCGGTCAATGCGGCGGTGTATTCGCGCTCGTGCTGCGGGATAATCGTGGCGACGTCGCGCAACATGCGCTCGCCTTTCGGCGTGATGTACAGCGCGAAGCGGCGCCTGTCCTGATGCGACACCTCGCGACGAATCCAGCCGCGCTGCAGGCACACGGCCACCTGCTTGCCGGCGGTCGCGCGCTCCAATCCGAGATATTCGCCCAATTCGGTCTGGCTGATTCCGGGCCGCGCCGACAGGATCGCGGGCGTGCCGATCAGATGCGGCACGATGGATCGATAGCGCCTGTCGCGGGTGAGGCCGCGAATCAAGATCGACGCGGCGCTGTACACATAGAAGCCGATAACCGGCTCGCCCGAGGGACTGAATGCACGTTCGAGCAGCGCCAACCGGTCGGCGTACGCGGATTTCCTGGACATCGGTTTCGTCACGATCGGATCCATTCGAGGTTGCGCATTATTCGCCGGGCGGGTGTCTCAACTCAAGTTTAGGGGGGAAGTCGATGGATGAGTACGAGGGGATCGCGGGAGTTTCGCGGCGCGACTGTCTCGCCGCGGTCGGCGGGTTGATCGCAGCCTCGGCCGCCGTGCCGAACGTGGGATGCGCCGCGGACGCGGAGGAAGCCGACGAAAAACGGTCGATATGGGGTCGATTCGAGACGCCGGGCGTCGAGTTCGTGCTGCAGGGGCACGTCACGATCGATCCGGTGATCAACATCGGCCAAAGCAGCCACGGACTGCGGCGTATCATTCCGATAACCGGCGGGACATTTCACGGTCCGCGGCTCAGCGGTACCGTGCTCGACCAGGGCGAGGATACGCAACTCGTGCGGCCGGACGGCCTCACCGAGATCGTCGCGCGCTACACGCTGCGCACCCACGACGGCGTGTTGATCTACGTCGTCAACAGCGGGCTGATCGACCGCGGCCCGGCCGCCACGGGGCAGGGGGTTCCGGGTCGGCCGCGCTACGTGCGGACGATCCCGAAATTCGAGGCGCCTCTCGGCAGTGCCTACGAGTGGATGAACCGCGCGCTGTACGTCGGCACGCTGAATCCCCTGCCGCCGACGGAGCATGCGGTCGTGGTCCGATTCTTCAAGGTCACCTGATCGTGGCGCCAACCATGGGATGCCATCGGCGGGAAGCGCGGGCCTTGGTCGCCGCTCTCGCCCTCCTGTGCGCGCGCAGCCACGCGGCGGCGGCTGCGTCGCCGCCGGCCGTCCCGCCCACATCGGTCGCCGCGTGCCGCGCGCTGCTGACCCAGGTGCTGCCGGACACGCGGATCACCGCGGCTGAATGGGTGCCCGCCGGAACTCCGATCGCGGTGGGACTGATGCATCGCGTAATCGGTGGCCAGCCGGCGCATTGCCTGGTCCGTGGCGAATCGGGGCGTCACGTCGGCAAGGACGGCGTTGCCTATGGCGACCGGTTCGAGCTGCGCTTGCCGACCGACTGGAACGGGCGGTTCCTGTTCCAAGGAGGCGGAGGACTCGACGGCGTCTTGATGCCGGCGGTGGGCATCGTCTCGGACTCGGTGCATTCGCGGGCGCCGAGCGCGCTCGCGCGCGGCTTCGCGGTCGCATCGAGCGACGGCGGTCACGAACAGAAGGATCCCGCCACGGCCGGCAATTTCGGCGCCGACCCGCGCGCGCTGGCGGATTACGAGTTCGATTCGACGCGGGTCGTGACCCGGATCGCGCTGGCGCTGACCCGCGCCTATTACGGGCGCGGCGCCGCGCGTTCGTATTTCATGGGGTGTTCGAACGGCGGTCGCGAAGGCATGATCGCCGCGCAGCGCTACCCGCAGCTCTTCGACGGCGTCATCGCCGGCTCGCCGGCATTCGACCTGACGCGCGCCATGGTCGCCGAGGCGTGGAACACCGATGCGTTCGCCGCGATCGCGCCGCGCGATGCCGCCGGCAGGCCGGATATCGCCGCTGCGCTCAGCGATGCGGACCTGAAGCTGCTCGCCGATGCGGTGCTCGCGCGTTGCGACGCGCTGGATGGCGTGCGTGACGGACTCATCGACGATCCGGCCGCGTGCCGCTTCGATCCGGCGGTGCTCACTTGCGGACCGGGACGGATGGAACATTGCCTGTCGGCCGACAAGGTCGCGGCGGTACGCAAGGTGTTCGGCGGGGCGGTGGATTCCAAGGGGCATCGATTGTATTCGCGCTGGCCCTACGACACCGGCATTGCGCAGCCCGGCTGGCGGATGTGGATGCTCGGCACCAAGAGCATGCCGGCGATCAACCTCCTGATCGCGCCGTCCGCGATCAACGGCGTGGCGCTCGGCCTGCGGCCGCCGGCGATCGACATGCTGAAATTTAACTTCGACCGGGATCCCGATCGGATCGCGCGCGTCGCCACGGGGCTCGACGCGGTATCCACGGACTACACCAAGCTGCGCCGGCGCCGGGGCAAGCTGCTCATCTACGGCGGGATCAGCGATCCGGTGTTCTCCGCGGACGACCTCGTGGATTACTACCGACGGGTGGTTGCGGCGAACGGCGGCCTCGCCGCCACGCAGCGTTTCGCGCGCTTGTTCCTCGTTCCCGGCATGAATCACTGCGGCGGAGGACGCGCGCTCGATCAATTCGATGCGCTGGCCGCGATGCAGTCCTGGGTGGAGCGCGGCAGGGCGCCCGACCGGCTGTCCGCGAGCGGTGCGGCATTTCCCGGCAGGACCGGGCGGTTGTGCGCCTATCCCGCGGTCGCGCGTTACCGGGGCGCGGGCGACGTGAACTCGGCGGCGAGCTTCGCATGCCGCTGACCAGAGCGCGCGAGCGATCGATGGTTGCGATCTTGTTCGCGACCTGGGGGATCGTGTTTCTCGACCGCATGGCGCTGCTCTACCTCGCGCCCTACATCGCGCCCGATCTGAAGCTCACCGAGTCGCAGGTGGGCATGCTCGCGGGTGTCGTGGCGATCACCTGGGCGGTGTCGGCGCTCCTGTTCGGTGCCGTGTCCGATCGGGTCGGGCGCAAGGCCGTGCTCGTGCCGATGATCCTCCTGTTCTCGGTGCTGTCCGCGGCCTCGGGTTTCGCGCGGAATTTCCATCAGTTGTTGCTGATCCGGGCGCTGCTCGGAGTGGCGGAGGGACCCTGCTGGTCGGTGATGATGGCGCTGCTCGAGGAGAACTCGGACGCCGCGCATCGCGGCCGCAACATCGGCATCGTCGTCAGCGCGGGCGCAATCATCGGCCTTGCGGTCGCTCCGGTCTTGACGACGCAGGTGGCGGCGCACTTCGGTTGGCGTGCGGCGTTCTTCGTCGCCGGCGCGCCCGGGCTGGTTCTGGCGCTGCTCGTCGCGCTCTTCGTCGACGAGGCGGCGCCGGTCCCGGGTGGGCGTTCGGCGCGGGCGCCGGCTCGGCCGGAGGTCGCCGCGCTGCTTGGCAATCGCAACCTGTGGGCGAGCGCGATCGGCGCGGCGGGCTTCATGAGCTGGCTGTTCCTGGTCAGCGCTTTCGCTCCGCTCTATATCACCGCGGTCGAACATCAGTCCGCGACCACGGCGGGCTTTCTGATGGGGGCGGCCGGACTCGGCAGCTTTTTCATCGGTCTCGGCGGTCCCGCCCTGTCCGACCGATACGGCCGGCGGCGGTTGCTCGCGATCCTGGCCTTGCTCAGCGTGCTCCTGCCTCTCGCGCTGCTGACCCATGGATTGTACGGGGCGCTGTGGATGCTTGCCGGCATCTTGTTCGTGACCCAGGGCGGACAGGCGATCAGCGCGATCTGCATCGTGCTCGTGCCCACGGAGAGCGTGCCCAAGCGCTTCGCTGCGACTTCGATCGGCTTTACGACGATGTTCGGCGAAGTCATCGGTGGTTTCTTCGCACCGCTTGCCGCCGGCGCGTTGGCGCAGCGCCATGGACTCGGCGTGCCGCTGTGGATGGCGGCGGCGGGTGCGTTGATCGTGTTCGCGGCGGCGCTCGCGATGCGGGGGCCCATCCGTGAGTGAGGTGTCCGGCGCATGCGCGCCGCCGCCGCGGTGGCGGGCGAGCGACTTCTCGGTCGACACCGAACGGCGCGCCGACGGCTCGTTGATCCTGCGGCCGCGCGCGGCCCTGGGAACATATCCGGAAAGGCTCACCGATGCACTCGAGCGGTGGGCCGCCGAGACCCCCGAGGTGACGCTGATCGCGCAGCGTGGACCGCAAGGCGACTGGGTGCGGCTCACCTACGCTGGGGCGCTGCGCCGCACCCTGCGCATCGCCGACGGTCTATGCGGCTTGAAACTTTCGGCGGAGCGGCCGATCGCCATCCTCTCCGGCAACGGCATCGAGCACTTGTTGCTGGCCCTGGCGGCGATGTATGTCGGAGTGCCCTATTGTCCGGTGTCGCCCGCGTATTCACAGGCGAGTTCGGACCTCGCAAAACTGCATTACGTGATGGAATTGTTGACGCCGGGCCTCGTGGCGGCGTTCGGCGAGGGCCCGTTCGCACGCGCGATCGGCGCGTGCGTCGATGAGGGAGCCGTCGTTGTCGGTGACGGTCTGAGTGTTCCGGGGCGCCGCGTGCTCGCGCTCGATGATCTCGAGACCGCGCCCGCGGGCGCCGCGGCGGCGGCGCATGCGCGCACCGATGCCGACACGATCGCGAAGTTCCTGTTGACTTCCGGTTCGACCGGGCAGCCGAAAGCGGTCATCACGACCCAGCGCATGCTCTGCAGCAATCAGGCGATGATCCGGCAGGCGGTGCCGTTCGTCGCCGAGGAACCGCCGGTGATCGTCGATTGGCTGCCGTGGAACCATACGTTCGGCGGCAGCCACAATGTGGGCCTCGCAATCTTCAACGGAGGCACGCTCTACGTCGACGACGGCAAGCCGGTGGCGCAGCGATTCGCGGAGACCGTGCGCAACCTGCGCGAAATCGCCCCGACGATCTACTTGTCCGTGCCGAAGGGGTTCGATCTGCTCGCGCAACACCTGCGGCGCGATCCGGATCTGCGCCGGAATTTTTACAGCCGTCTGCGCGCCTGCTTCTTTGCGGGCGCGGGCATTGCGCAACACACCTGGGACGAACTCGAGGCGATCGCGGCGTCGGCGGCCGGCTCGCGCGTGCCGATCCTCTCCGGTCTCGGAGCGACCGAGACGTCCCCGTCAGTGACCTTCACGACGCCGGCGACCGACCGCGCCGGCGTGATCGGCCTGCCGGCGGCCGGCAATGTGGTCAAGCTCGCGCCGGTCGACGGCAAGCTCGAACTGCGGGTCAGCGGACCCAACGTGATGCCGGGCTATTGGCGCGAACCCCGACTGACCGCACAAGCCTTCGACGAGGAGGGATTCTATCGCCTCGGCGATGCGGTGCGATTGCGCGACCCGTCAGACCCGAACCTCGGACTTTCCTTCGACGGGCGCATCGCCGAGGATTTCAAGCTGGACAGCGGTACCTGGGTCAGCGTCGGCCCGTTGCGCGCCCAGCTGATCGCCGCGCTGGCGCCGGTCGCGCACGACGTCGTGATCGCGGGATTGAATCGGGATTACATCGGCGTGTTGATTCTGCCGGACCTGCCCGCTTGCGCGGCCATCGCGGACTCCACGGAAGCGGCAGACCGCGCGAGTCTCCTGCGCAGCGTGACGCTGCGCCGATGGATCACCGAGCGCCTGGTGGCGCACGCACGCGCCCACCCCGGCAGTTCAACCAGCGTATCCCGCGCGGTCCTGTTGGAGGAACCGGCATCGTTGGATCATGGGGAAATCACCGACAAAGGGTCGGTGAATCAGCGGGCGGTCCTCAAGCGGCGCGCGGCCCTCGTCGACGCGCTGTACGTGGACGAACCCGGCGCGGACGTGCTCATCATCGGGTGATTCCGCAAGGCGTCTCCCGATTCCACGGTCGGGAAAGACGAGTCGACGTCCACGGGCGATGGCATTACCAGTAAGATCGACATGACCACTCATGGGGGGGCGATCCTAAGCAACCCTTGAATACGTATGTAGCGGTGGTCACGCGCCCTGCAACCTGGCCTACCATGACGGCGGCTCGTTGGAAGAAGGGGAGTGACTGATGAAACAGATTCTTTCCATTGCCGCAATTCTCCGCGCCGCCGCGTGGCTGCCGGTCGTGGCCGCTTCGGCGCTCGCCGCCTCCGCGCTGGCTTCGGCCGCGATCGCCGCGCCCACGACCCCGTCGTCCGGCGTCTATTATGAAATCTTCGTCCGCTCGTTCGCCGACAGCAACGGCGACGGCATCGGCGACCTGGCCGGCGTCACCGCGAAGCTCGATTACCTGCAGAAACTTGGCGTCAGCGGCATCTGGTTGATGCCGATTTTCGCCTCGCCGAGTTCCCATGGTTACGACGTCACGGATTACCGCGCCGTCAACCCGCAATACGGCACGCTCGCGGACTTCGAGCGGCTGACGGCGGCCGCGCATCGGCGCGGCATCAAGGTGATCATCGATCTGGTCGCCAATCACACCAGCAGCGACAACCCCTGGTTCCTCGCCGCCCGCAAGCCGACGAGTCCCTATCGCGATTGGTACTACTGGGCGGGCCCCAATACCCGGTTCGACGAAGCGAATCCGTTCGGCGGCCCGGTGTGGCGCCGGCTCGGCGACCAGCATTACATGGGAATTTTCGATTCGCACATGCCGGACCTGAATTACGACAATCCCGCGGTGCGCCGGGCGATGATCTCGATCGGACGGTACTGGCTGCGCCACGGCGCCGACGGGTACCGGCTGGATGCGGCGAAGCACATCTATGACAAACGCAAGCAGGACGATTCCAGCATGGCCGTCATGGACAGGGACGTGCAGTGGTGGAGCGAGTTCCGCCGGGGCCTCGATCCGGTGAACCCGAAGGCCTATCTCGTCGGTGAGGTCAGCGGCGATCATCCGCGCCTGCTCGCGCCCTTTTTCAAGCCGCTGTCGGCGGTGTTCGACTTCCCGCTCGCGCCGCACTTGATTGCGAGTGCGGCCAAGGAACGCAACGAGCATCTCGGCGCGACCTTGACGCACATTCAAAGCGTCTATCGCGCGGCGGCGGGGCACCCCGTCGCGGATGCGCCGTTCCTCAGCAATCACGACCAGAATCGCGTGATGAGCGACCTCGGCGGCGATCTCGATCACATGAAGGTCGCCGCCGCGCTGCTGTTGACGCTGCCCGGGAACCCCTTCGTCTATTATGGGGAGGAGATCGGCATGCGCGGGATGAAGCCGGACGAGGACATCCGCGAACCGATGCGCTGGGATCGCAGTCGCACCACCGCGGGCGAGGCGACCTGGGAAGTCTCGCCGGTTCCATCCGATGACGACGTTTCGGTGGCCGCCGAGCGCGGCGACCCGCGTTCGCTGCTCGAACGTTATCGCGAATTGATCCATTGGCGCATGGCGATCAAACCGCTGCGCGACGGGGTGATCGCGCGCTACCCGACCGGCAATCCGGCGGTCGCGGCCTGGCGGCTCCGCGACGAGGGTGGCGGCGTGCTCGTCGTGCACAACCTGTCGGGCGCGGTGCGCCGTGTCTCCCTGCCGCCGCGCGGCGACCTGCGCTTCGAGCGCATCCTGCGCAGCACGCGTCCGGGCGCCGCGGTGCATGGCCACCGCCTGAGGCTGCCGCCGTACACGTCGGTGGTTCTGAGCGGAGAGGCGCCATGAATGCACCCCGCCTCATCGGCGTTCTTGCGGCGCTATTCGCATGCGGCCTGACCATCGGGCCGTCCGCGGTCGTCGCGGCGGTGCCGAAGTTCGCGCTCGCGGCGGAGCACCGGGACGGATTCGACCTGAAGGATGGGCGCGACGTGCTCAGCGTGCGCTGGCTGGCGCCCGACATTTTGCGGATGCATTTTCTGCCGCGCACCCACGCCGGGGCGCGCACGCTGGTGTTGCGACGGGCCGTGCCGTTCGGTGTTTTCCAACCCCAGGCGGACCACCGCGACGGCGAACTCGTCCAGCGCTCTTCGGCGATGCGCGTGATCTGGCATGACGGTTCGTTGGAAGTCGACGCGGCATCGGGGGCGCGCTTGTTGACGCTGGAGAACCCCGGGGTGTTCGCGGCGGGGCGGGTGGACCTGGCGGTCGGGGCCCATGATCCGCTGTACGGGATCGGCGGCTATGACGCCTTCGACGCCTCCGCGTCCGATCTCATGCGCAGGGGCACCTGGATGGCCGAGGCCGGCGCGCAGGGTCATGCCGGTGCGCCGTGGGTGTGGAGCACCCGGGGTTGGGGCGTGTTGTTCGACACCGTGGGCGCGCGTTTCCGGATGAATCGGGGCGACATTCGCGTCGATGAATTCTCCAAGCCCGACATCGATGCGTTCGTGATCGTCGGCCGGCCCGCCGCGTTGTTCGCCGGTCTGCGCAAACTGAGCGGTCCGGCGCCGATGTTTCCGAAGTGGGCGATGGGATTCACCAACAGCCAGTGGGGGATCGACGAGAAGGAATTGGTCGCGATCGTCGCGACCTATCGGGCCAAGCACATTCCGATCGACAATTTCACGGTGGATTTCGACTGGAAAGCCTGGGGTGCGGACGATTACGGGGAGTTCCGCTGGAACACCGTCAAATTTCCGGACGGCCCCGGCGGCAAGCTCAAGGCGACGCTCGAGGCCGAGGGCATGCATCTAACCGGCATCATGAAGCCGCGCATCCACGTCGACACCGTCGAGGGGCGATATGCCGCCGCGCACGACTTTTGGTTTCCCGGCGAGAAGCCCGCACCGGATTATTTCTCGCACAAGGCGGTCGCGGACCTGGATTTCGACAAGGCCGCGGTTCGGGACTGGTTCTTCAATCCGGCGCTGCGTCGCAGTTTCGACAGCGGGATTCGCGGGTGGTGGAACGACGAGGCCGATACCACGCCCGACGACACCCAGTTCATGAACATGGAGCGCGCGCTCTACGACGGTCAGCGCGCGCACTACCGTGAGCGGGTCTGGTCGATCAACCGCGATTTCTATCTCGGCGCGCAGCGCTATGCCTACGGATTGTGGTCCGGCGACATCGCCACCGGCTTCCCCAGCATGGCGGGGCAGCGCGGACGCATGTTGAGCGCGATCGACGTCGGTGCGATGCGCTGGGGCATGGACGGCGGCGGCTTTCACGGCCACCCGTCGCCGGAGAACTACGCCCGCTGGATCGAATTCGGCGCATTCACGCCGATTTTCCGCGTCCACGGCGACCACGACGAACACCGCCAGCCCTGGGTCTACGGTCCGGTCGCCGAGGCCGCCGCCACGCGCGCGATCCGTTTGCGCTATGCGCTGCTGCCGTACATCTACAGCTACGACTGGGCATTGCACACGACCGGAGTCGGCCTGGTCAGGCCGTTGAATTTCGCCTTTCCCCACGACCCCGCGGTGCGCGATGACGTCAGTGCGTGGATGTTCGGCGACGGTCTTTTGGTGTCGCCGGTCGTCCAGCCCGGGCAGACCGTCAAGCGCATCTATTTGCCGAAGGGTGCCTGGACCGATTGGTTCAGCGGCAAGGTCTATCCGGGAGGACGCACGATCGCGTTGCGGGTCGATGCGGCCACCTGGGCCGACATTCCGCTGTTCGTCCGCCAGGGAGCGATCATCCCGACGCAACCGGTGTTGGACTACGTGAGCCAGCGGCCGGTTGCGACGGTTGACGTCGACGTGTTTCCGGCGACGACGCGCAGCAGCTTCGAGTATTACGACGACGCCGGCGACAGCTACGCCTACGAACAGGGTGCCTATTTCACGGAACGGCTGGCCGCCCAGCGTGACGCGAGCGGCGTCGAGATCGACGTCGGTGCGGGACGAGGCACTTACCGGCCGAACCTGCGGATGTTCCTGTTCAAGGTGCACGGAATTGCCGCGAGTTCGAGCCTTCAGGACGGTCGCTTGCTGGAGAAGGTGCCGGATTTGGCGGCACTCGAGCAGGCGACGGGTGCGGGCTGGACGACGGGTCGTGATCGCTTCGGTTCGGTGACCTGGGTCAAGGTCGAGGCGGGGGAACGTCGGACTCTGATGTTGCGCGGCCGATGAGGGCTCCGCGATCGGGTGGGCCGGGCTTGGCGGGTCAATTGGTCCGTTTGGGAGCCTGAAAACGGGATATTCGGCGCCTTCGGCCGTGCGAATCGTCGAATGGGACGAAATCGACCCTCGTTGGCATCGCCAGCGCCGCTTCCGTCCCGCATAATCGCGGCGCTATGCAGACCCGTAAACCAATGGACCTCAGCGCCCTGCGCGACCTGTATGCTCGCGGCGAGAAAATCGCGGTATTGACCTGTTATGACGCCATGTTCGCCGGGATCATGGATGCCGCCGGCGTCGACGTGCTCTTGGTCGGCGATTCGCTCGGCAACGTGTTGCAGGGCCGGCGGCATACCATGGCGGTTTCCATGGACGACATGGCCTACCACACCGAATGCGTCGCTCGCGGCAACGCGTCGGCCTGGATCGTCGCCGATATGCCGTTCGGGTCATATCAAGAGTCCGCGGAACTCACGTTCCGAAACGCCGCGCGGCTCGTCCAGGCGGGCGCCAACATGATCAAGCTCGAGGGCGGTGATTGGACGCTGGCGGCGGTGCGGTTCCTCGTGGATCGGGGCATCCCCGTCTGCGGTCACCTGGGGCTCACGCCGCAGTCGGTGCACGCGTTGGGCGGCTATCGCGTCCAGGGACGGGACGCCGGCGCCGCGCAGACGCTGGTGCGCCAGGGCGAAGAACTCGCCGCCGCGGGCGCGTCGATGTTGGTGCTCGAGCTGGTGCCGGCCGCGGTGGGCGCCGAGGTCACGCGCCGTCTGCAGATCCCGGTGATCGGCATCGGCGCGGGGCCCGACTGCAGCGGCCAGGTTTTGGTGATGCATGACATGCTCGGGCTGACGCGCACGACGCTGCCCCGTTTTGTCCGGAATTTCCTGTCCGGAAGCGGCTCGATCGACGAAGCCATACGGAAATACGTTGCCGACGTGAAAAGCGGCGCGTTTCCGGACACTACGCACAGCTATTGATCGGACTTAGGTCATGCATCTAGTGCGTACGCTCTCGGAATTGCGGGCGGCTCTTGCGGGCGGGCCTCCGGTCGCGCTCGTGCCGACGATGGGAAATCTGCATGATGGCCACCTGTCGCTGCTGCGCATCGCGCGCCACCATGCCGACAAGGTCGCGGCCAGTATTTTCGTCAACCGGCTGCAGTTCGCGCCGCACGAGGATTACGCCGAATATCCTCGCACGCTCGAACGGGACTGCGAGATGCTCGCGGCGACCGGCTGCGACCTGGTTTTCGCGCCGTCGGAGGCGGAGATCTATCCGGAGCCCCAGGTCTACCGGGTGGCGCCGCCCGCGGCCTTGGGCGACATCCTGGAGGGTGCGGTCAGGCCCGGATTCTTCACCGGCGTGTGCACCGTGGTGTTGAAGCTGTTCCACATGGTGCAGCCGGCCGCCGCGGTGTTCGGCAAGAAGGACTATCAGCAGCTGTTGATTCTGCGTGAAATGGTGCGCCAGTTCGCGCTGCCCATCGACGTCATCGCCGCCGAGACGGTCAGGGACGACACCGGGCTCGCGCGGTCGTCGCGGAACGGCTATTTGTCCGCCGACGAGCGCATCGAGGCGGCTCACCTGCAGGCCGTGCTGCGTCGCTTGGTCGGGGCGATCCGCGGCGGGGGTCTGGACTGGCGTGCGCTCGAACAGGCGGCGATGGCGGAACTGGCGTCGCGCGGCTGGCGGCCCGACTACGTCGCGGTCCGCCGGCGCAACGACTTGGGCGAGCCGACGGCAGGCGCGCCGTTGGTCGCGCTGGCGGCCGCCCGGCTTGGACGCACGCGGCTCATCGACAATATCGAGGTCTGATCAAGTAACCGGGATCGGGGCCGACAAACCGGGACAGAGCCCGCGGACCGACCGCCGGGCGGCATGGAATTCGGGCCGATGCTGGAACTGGGGCTCCTGATCTCGACCGCGCTCGCCTTGGCCGGATGGGCCTTCCATCGGCGCGCGACGGCATTTGCGACTCCGCACCCGGCGAGGCCGGCGCCGTCCGAGTCGGCCCCGGCGGTCGCACCACCGTCGGCGCCGCCGCCACCGCTCGATCCGGCGCGCATCGAGGCGGTCAACAAGCTCGCCGCCGAACGGCTGTGGCGGCTCGCCTACCACCTGCGGACCGAAAGCCGCGAGCCGGACCGGGTGGACCGGCTCGTGCGCCATAATGTGGTCGCGATCCTGCAGGTCGACGACCTGAATCATGACTACTTTCCGCGGCGGCCGACCCTGATGCCGCAGTTGATGCGGGCGCTCGACGATCCACAAGCGGCGTCCGACCGGCTGTCGCGCCTCATCGCGCATGATCCGGTGCTGGCGGCCGACGTGCTGCGGATGGCGAATTCCAGCCTTTACCGCGGTTCGGCGGCGCGGATCGAGTCGATCCCGCGCGCGATCACGGTCTGCGGCGCCGATGCGTTGCGCGCGATCCTCGCCAAGGCGATGCTGCGGCCGGTATTTCGCGCCACCAGCCGGAATTTCCCGAGGCTGCCCCGGCTCTTGTGGGGGCGGACGGAACTCGCGGCCCGCGCCGCCGAACTCTACGCGACGCGCCATCTGCCGGCGGACCGATTTGAAAGCCCCTTGGTCGTGCTGTTGAACGCGCTGGGACCCTTGGTCGTCTACAGCGCGGTGCTCGACGTGTACGCGCGCAACCCGCACTTTGCCCCGAATACCGCCTTATGCGCGGCGCTCACCGATGAACTCGCGCCGGCAATCGCGCAGCGCATCGCCAGGGACTGGGTGATCTCGCCGCGGTTGGTCGCGGCGCTGGAAAAATCCGCCGACGAGCCCTTGACGGGCGCCCTGCTGGTCGGCGAGTTGACCGGGACCCTGGCCTTCCTCGAATCCCAGACGCTGATCACCCGCGACGAGCGTCTCGCGTCGCTCGATGCGGCCGGATTGCCGGTTTCGGTGAGCGAGCCGATTTTCGAGGGAATGACGCGCCGCTGACGACTGCGTCGCGATGTCGGCCGACTCCGCGTGTTTGCTAGAATCGGGGCGGGTGCCGGCGACAGCGGTGCCCTTCAGCCAACAACGAGCGGGAAATTCATGGCGCGAAGCTCCGTTAGCGGATTCGGCATCGAGAATCTGCCGCGCATCGCGCGCGGCCGCGGCTCCTGCCTTTACGACGACACCGGCAAGAGGTACCTGGATGGTTCGGGCGGCCCGGCGGTGTTCTGTGTCGGACACGGCAATGCGGAGGTGAACGCGGCGATCGCGCGCCAATTGGATGCGGTGGCATACGGCTATCGCTACCTCTTCACTAGCGATGCGCTGGAGGAACTGACGCAGATGTTGCTGCGTCTCACGGGCGGACACTTTCAGGACATCATCTTCGGCGCCGACGGTTCCGAGGCGGTCGAGTCCGCGCTGAAGGTGGCGCTGCAGTATTTCACGGCCCGCGGTCTCGGCCGCAAGCGTCGATTCATTGCGCGCGACCGCTCCTGGCACGGCGATACGCTCGGCGCCCTGTCGGTGTCGGGATTCGCCGCCCGCCGCCGCGCCTTCGAGGGCAGTTTGCTCGATGTGCGCTTCGTCTCGGCCGCCAATGAGTATCGTTTGCCGGCAGGATGCCTCCGCGAAACCCTGGCGCGCACGCTCGCCGATGAACTCGAGCGGACGATCATCGACATGGGGCCAGACACCGTGGCGGCGTTCATTTTCGAGCCCATCGTCGGCGCGGCCGGCGGGGTGGTGCCGGCGCCGCCGGGTTACGCGGCCGCGATTCAAGCCGTGTGCCGCAAGTACGATGTGCTGCTGATCGCCGACGAGGTGATGTGCGGCGCAGGCCGCAGCGGCACCTGGCGCGCGCTCGAGCACGACGGGGTGACACCGGACCTGATGGCGGTCGCGAAAGGGCTGGCCGGCGGCTACATACCGCTAGGCGCGACATTCGTCTGCGCGGCGGTCGCGTCCGCGATACGTTCGCAGGATGGCGCCTACCTGACGGGCCACACCTTCTCGGGTCATACCGCGGCCTGCGCCGCGGGAGTCGCGGTTCAACGCATCATCGAACGCGACGGCCTGCTCGAGCGGGTGCGACGGGCGGGGGAGCGGTTCCAGGCGCAGCTGCGGTCGCGACTCTCGTCACATCCGCAAGTCGGGGACGTGCGGGGCCGCGGCTTCTTCATCGGCGTCGAACTGGTGCGCGATCCGGTGACGCGCGCACCGTTCCCGGCCGACCGCGCGCTCAGCCAGGAAATCGGTCGTCGGTGCTTCGACGATGGACTGATCATCTATCCGTGCCGCGGAAATGTCGACGGGACCGCCGGCGATACGCTGATCCTGGCGCCGCCTTACAATGCGACCGACGGCGAACTCGACGAGATCGCGGACAAGCTTGGTCATGCGATCGGCGCGGCGCTTGCGCATGCTCTGTAACAAGATGGGGAAGATCCGATGAATCCTTGGGACGAACGCTACGGCGGCGCCGAATATTTCTACGGCACGCTGCCGAACGACTTCCTGCGCGAGCGCGCCGCGACGATTCCCGCGGGCGGCGCCGTGTTGTGCCTCGGTGAGGGCGAGGGGCGCAACGCGGTCTTCCTCGCGCAGTCGGGCTATCGGGTCACCGCGCTCGACCAATCGGCCGTGGGGCTAGGCAAGGCGGCGCGTCTCGCAGCCGAACACGGCGTGAAGATCGACACGGTAGTCGCCGACCTCGGCGGCCACCGGCTCGATATTGCGCGTTGGGATGGAATCGTGTCGATTTGGTGTCATCTGCCGGCGGCGCTGCGCGCCGCCGTTCATCGCCAGGTGGTCGACGCCCTGAAGCCGCGCGGTGTGTTCCTGTTGGAGGCGTACACGCCGAAACAGCTGGAATATGGAACCGGTGGACCGAAATCGGTGGACCTGTTGCCGACGCTCGCGGAACTGCGCGTCGAGCTCGCGGGCTTGGAGTTCCTGCGCGCGGTGGAACTCGAGCGCACGGTCGCGGAAGGCCGCGGCCATTCGGGCCTGAGCGCGGTCGTTCAAATCGTCGCCCGCAAGGCGGCCTGACCCCCGACGCCGGCGTTCAAGGGTGAAAACATGACCGACGACGTCCCGGCCTGCGACGACGTGCCGACCTTCGACGATGTGCTCGCCGCGGCCGCGCGGCTCGAGGGCGTCGCGCATCGCACGCCGGTCATCACCTCGCGCACGGTCAACGAGGCGCTGGACGCCGAGGTGTTCTTCAAGTGCGAGAACCTGCAGCGCACGGGTTCATTCAAATTTCGCGGGGCGTTCAACGCCCTGTCCAGGTTGGATCCGCAATGGGCGCGTGCCGGTGTCGTGGCCTTTTCCTCCGGTAATCATGCGCAGGCGGTTGCGCTGTCGGCGCGCTTGTTGGGCATGGCGGCGACGATCGTGATGCCGCATGATGCGCCGGAGTCCAAGATCGCGTCGACGAAGGCTTATGGCGGACAGGTCGTGCTGTACGACCGCTTTCGTGAGGATCGTGAGGAAATCGGGCGGCGGCTGGCCGGCGAGGGAGGCCGGGCGATCATTCCCCCGTTCGATCATCGCGACGTGATCGCGGGTCAGGGTACCGCCGCGAAGGAGTTGATCGACGAGGTCGGCGGGCTCGACGTCCTGTTCGTGTGTCTCGGCGGCGGCGGCCTGCTCGCCGGTTCCGCGCTCGCGGCCGGGGCATTGGCGCCGACCTGCAGCCTCTACGGCGTGGAGCCGGAAGCCGGGAATGACGGCCAAAGGTCGCTGCGCGCGGGGCGCATCGTGCGCATCGAGGTGCCGGCGACCATCGCCGATGGGGCGCAGACCCAGCAACTAGGGCAACGGACGTTCGCGATCATCCGGCGCCGGGTCGAGGACATCCTGACGGTCACCGACGCGGAACTGGTCGCGTGCATGCGTTTCTTCGCGGAACGCATGAAGCTTCTGGTGGAGCCCACGGGCTGCCTGGGTTTCGCCGGCGCCCGCCACGGCGGCCTGCGTTTGCGGGGCCGGCGCGTCGGCATCCTGGTGAGCGGCGGCAACGTCGACGTGGCGCGCTACTGCGCGCTCAACCAGTCAGGCGCGGACGGCGCCGGTCAAGCGTCGAAGTCCCTCGCCGCGACGTGACCCATCCGCGGCAACAGCAACGCCAATAGCGGCCCGGCCATCACGGTGGTGACGACCGCCATGATCACCAGCATGGTGAACACCCGCTGCGGCAGGAATCCGAGGTCATAGCCGATGTTCAACACGATCAGTTCCATCAATGCGCGGGTGTTCATCAGGGTTCCGAGGGTCCATGACTCCGCCGGGCCGAAGCCCATCGCGCGTCCGGTCAGGTAGACCGGGAACATCTTGGAGACGATCGAGGCGGCCAGTATCGCGGCGAGCCACCAAAAGTCCGGACCGGCGAGCCCCAGGACATTGGTGCGCAGGCCCGTGTAGGTGAAAAATACCGGCAGGAAGAACACCGTGACGAACTGGCCCGCCTGATGGCGCCAGGCGCGGACGTACGCTTCGTGGCGGTGGAAGAGGAGGCCGGCCGCGAAACCGCCGAAGATCGCGAAAATCCCGAGCTTGTACGTGCAGATCGCGATCGAGAAGCTCAGCGTGACGCTCGCGGCCATCAGGTTCGGTGGAATGGCGTTTTGGCGCAGCGGCATGACGCGCAACAGCCAATTGACGAACGGGCGCAGCGCGAACCACAACGCGCCGAGCAGCAGTCCGAGACCGGCGACCTGCCAGGCGATCCGGTCCAACGAGAAGTGCGCGGCGGCGAAGGCGGAGACTCCGGCCAGCAGAATCCACCCGGCCACGTCGTTGACGGCCGCGGCGGTGATCGCGATCACGCCGACACGGGTGCGCGACAGTCCATATTCCCGCAGGATCCGGCCGAGGATCGGCACCGCGGTGATGGCGAGTCCGACGCCGATGAACAGGCCGTAGACCCAGGGGTCGATTCCGGGGGCGAGCGCATGGGCCGATGCGTGCCCGATCCCGAGTCCCGATGCGAACGGCACGCTGATCGAGACGACCGCGACCGCGATCGCGCTGCGCGCGTTTCGGCCGTCGCGCAGATGCGCGAACTCGAAGTCCATGCCGATCTGGAACATCAGGAGCACGAGTCCGATCTGGCTGATGATCGTGATCGGCGTCGCCGCGTCGCCGCCGAACAAAAACTGCGCGAACCGCGGAAAAAAATGACCGAGGAGCGAGGGTCCGAGCAACAGGCCGGCGATGATCTCGCCGATCACGCCGGGCTGTCCGAAGCGCCGCAGCGCCGTGTTCATGATCCGCGCGGCGCCGATCATCACGATCAGTTCGATCAGCGTCGATGACAGCAGGTCCTCGGTTTGATGAACCGTGTTGATCAAGCCGCGGTCATCCTTTTTCGTCGAGGTCCGCGATCGCCGCGTGGGGTACGCGGCCGTCCGTCAATCCGACCCCCTCGGCGCGCAGCTTCGCGGCTTGTTCCCGGTATTGCGGCGACGTTCTGCCGAACACGATGCGTCCGCCCGCGCCGACGACGCGATGCCACGGCAGATTCAGGCGCCGCGGCGCCATGCGCAGCGCGTACCCGGTCAGGCGCGCGCGGCCGGGCAGGCCCGCGGCGGCCGCGACCGCGCCGTAGGTGCTGACGCGGCCCCGCGGAATGGCGCACACCACTTCCCAGATGGCCTGGAGGGAAGGATTGTCCTCGACGGCGCCGGCCGGATGCCGCGCCCGCTCAGTCGATCGGAGCGGCAGGAACGCCTCCCCCGGCGATCGCGGACGGCGACCCGCGCGCGCAGCCAAGCCGGTCACCGCCGTGGCGCGAGGAAGCGCCAGCTTCCGCTCACGGTCGCCTCGACCCGGATCTGATCGGGCGTGATCTGTGTGGGCACGACGCGCGACGGCGCGGCCGCCGCCATGAAATTGCCGACCATCGGCATCCGCGGAGCCGCCTGCGGCTGGGTGCTGAGTTCGAGCAGGGTGCCGAGCGTGCCGCCGGCGGCATGCGCGGCGGTTTGCGCATCGGCCAGCGCGTTGGCGACCGCCTGTGCAAGCGCCCTTTCGCGGGCCGCCGCCTGATCCGATGCCGAGAAGGCCACCGGCGAAACCGAGGTGGCGCCGGCGGCGAGCGCGGCGTCGAGAAACTCGCCGACCTGCGCCAACGCGGCGGTTTCGACGTCGATCGTGTGGTTCGCCTCGAAGCCGGCGCGGCGTTGTCGATGCAGCGACTCGTCGTAGATCCAGCGTGGGTAGACCGAGACTTGCGATGAGCGAATCGCCGCGGACGGGAGCCCGGCGCGGCGCAGCCGCTCCAAAACGGCCTTGGTCAGGCGCGCATTGTCGGCGCCCGCGGCGGCGGCACTGGCGCCGTCGGTCACGACGCCGATCGAGAAGTCCGCCTCGTCGGGCGGAATCTTCACCATGGCGGAGCCGCTCGCGGTGATGTGCGGCGGCAGGGCGCGTGCTCCGGCCTCGGCGGGCGCGGCGGGCAGCGCGGCGGCGATCACCGCCGCGGCGAGCAGCGCGGCGGCCAGGGTCGTGGCGGCGCCCGGCGCGACGGGGAGCCGGCGCGGCGCTTCGCGGGTGCGGGGGTCGGGGTCGAGCATCGGTGCCTCCTTTGTCGTATTATATTCGCATCCAGCCCATGAAAAAGTTCAAACACGAAGCGGAACTCTTCAAGGCAGCGTTGGCGGCCGGCTGCGCCTATGCGGAAGGCCGCAAGGCGGTGGTTTTCGAGGCGACCGACTCGGCCAGCGACAAGGCCCTGTACGTCTACCGCCTGCTGGTTCACGACAAGCTGATATCCCCGATGCCCGAAGACCAGGTCGCCGACAAGACCATCCGGCATCGGCTGGCTGCCTGGCATGCGCATCAGCTGCCGGCGGGCCATCCGCTGTTGGAATGAACGCGGCCGTCCCGCCGCCCACGAGTACCGATCCATGTCACTGTCGCTCTACACCGCCACGATTCCTTCGTACCTGCAGATCCTCCGGGCCGTTTCGGGGCTGCTCGACAAGGCGGAGAATTTTTGCGCCGAAAAGGGCCTCGCGCCCGCGGATCTCATTCAAGCGCGGCTCGCCGAGGACATGCTGCCGTTCGCCTATCAGGTGAAGTCCACCGCCGTGCACTCCCAGGGCGCGATCGAGGCCCTGCATCGCGGGGTGTTCTCGCCCGACACCGCGGCGCCCCCGCCGGACTTCGCGGCGCTCAAAGGCCGCATTGCCGCGGCGATCGTGGCGCTCGAGGCGATCGCGCCCGCCACGATCGACGATTTGATCGGCCGCGACATGCGCTTCGAATTCGGCGAGCGCCGGATCGCGTACACGGCCGAGGAATTCCTGCTGTCGTTTTCGCAGCCGAACTTCTACTTCCACGCGGCCACGGCGTACGACATCCTGCGCTGGAAGGGAGTCCCGATCGGCAAGCGGGATTTCATCGGCAGGACCCGCTCGAAGCCGTAGCGCCTTCCGGACCGCCGTAATCCGTTCCGAGGGACGCCCATGACCGACTGGTTCCACTTGATTGACGATCCCAAGAGTCTGTTCGACCTCGCGCTGCCGTATGCGATGCGGGTGGTTGCGGCGGTCCTGATCTTCTTCGTGGGCCGCTGGATCATGCGCGGGGTCGTGCGGCTGCTCGACCGCATGATGGTGCGGGCGAATGCGGAACCGACCTTGATCGGCTTCGTCACGCGCGTGGTCTTCATCATCGGCATGGTGTTGGTCGTCGTTTCGGCCTTGTCCCGTCTCGGCGTCGACACGACCTCCGCGGCGGCGGTGCTCGGCGGAGCCGCGATCGCCGTCGGACTATCGCTGCAGAACCAGCTGTCCTCGTTCGCCGCCGGGGTCCTTTTGATCCTGTTCCGGCCGCTGCGGGTCGGCGAATGGGTGGACATCGGCGGCAAATCGGGCACCGTCGCCGAAATCAACATCTTCTTCACGACCCTGACCAATTTCGGCAACCAAATGGTCGTGATACCGAACAGCCAGGTGTGGAGCGGGTCGATCATCAACTACGACCGGAACTCGTGGCGACGGGTCGATCTGACCGTCGCGATTGCCTATGACGCGGACCTGCGCAAGGCGAAGGGCATTCTCCAGGAGATCCTCGCCGGCGACGCGCGGATCCTCGCCGAGCCCGCGGCGAGCGTCGCGTTGAAGACGCTGGGGGACAATTCGGTGGATTTCGCGGTGCGCTTTTGCGCCGCCAACAAGGACTGGTGGGACCTGCAGTGCGACACGCTCGAGCGCATCAAACTGCGATTCGACGCCGAGGGAATCGAGATCCCGTTTCCGCAGATGGACCTCCACGTCAAATCGCCGGCGCGGCTCCAGTCCGGCGCGGCCGGCTGACATTCCCGATCCGCCTCATCGGGCGAACAGATGGTCCAGATCGGCGAATGCCTTGAACTCGAGCGCATTGCCCGCCGGATCCAGGAAGAACATCGTCGATTGTTCACCGACCTGTCCTTCGAAGCGGGTATGGGGCGCGATGATGAACTGAATCCCGGCGGCGCGGACGCGCTCGGCGAGCCGCTTCCAGTCGTCCGGCGCAAGGACCACGCCGAAGTGCGGAACCGGCACCTCGTGGCCGTCAACCGGATTCGTGTCCGCCGACGGTCGGCGGCGCGGCGCGGCGTCCGGTTTCAAGTGCGCGACGATCTGATGGCCGTAGAGGTCGAAGTCGATCCAGGTCGGCGCGCTGCGCCCTTCCGCGCAGCCGAGCACCGTGCCGTAGAAGCGGCGCGCGGCTTCCAGGTCATCCACCGGAAATGCGATGTGAAACGGACGCATGGCCATTTCCAAATGATACACAGTATGGTGCGGGACCGCATATCGCGAGTACGATGAGGGCCATGCGAACGCACTTCTCCGCCACGCTGATACTCCTCGATCTGTCGGGGTATGTCGGCTTGCTGCTGTGGGGCACCCACATGGTGAGCACCGGCGTGCTGCGCGGCTACGGCATACCGATGCGGCGGGCGCTCGAGCGCAATCTCGGCAACCGGTTCCGCGCCTTTTCGATGGGCGTGGTGGTGACGACGCTGCTCCAGAGCAGCACCGCGACCGGACTGATGGCCACCTCGTTCGCGGCGGCGGGGGTGATCGCGCTCGCGCCCGCGTTGGCGGTGATGCTCGGAGCCAACGTCGGCACCGCGCTGGTGGCCCAGGTGCTGTCGTTCGACGTCGCGGTGATCGCCCCGCCGCTGGTCCTGTTGGGCGTCCTGACCTTCCGCTGGTTCACCGCGAGCCGCCTGCGCAACATCGGGCGCATCGCGATCGGACTCGGCCTGATGTTGATGGCGCTTTCCGGGCTGCAGCACACGCTGAGTCCGGTCGAGAGCGCGCCGCTGCTGCGCTCCTTCATCGGCGCGCTGTCGGCCGAGCCGGTGATTGCGGTGATCCTCGCGGCGCTGCTGACCTGGGGCTGTCATTCGAGCGTCGTGATGGTGCTTCTCGTCGGCTCCCTGGGCGCGGGCCACGTGATCGGCGCCACCGAGACGCTGGCGCTGGTGCTCGGCGCGAACCTCGGCGGCGCGATGCCGGCGCTGCTGCACGCCTCCACGCGCGAGGCGCGGCGGCTGCCGCTCGGCAACCTGATCGTGCGCCTGATCGGGGTGTTGCTGGTGCTGCCGTGGATTGTCCCCCTCGCGCGGGTTCTCGGCAGCTTCCCGCTGTTCGACGCGCGGCTCGCGGTGAATTTCCACCTCGTGTTCAACGTCCTGCTCGCGGCGCCATTCCTGTTCTTCGTCGATCATGGTGCGGCGCTGCTGTTGCGCGTGGTGCCGGATGCGACGCGGCCCGCCGATCCGGGCCGGCCGCTGTATCTGGAGGCGGCGGCGCTGGGTTCCGCGACGGTTGCCCTCGCGAACGCCGCGCGGGAGACGCTGCGCATGGCGGACATGATCGCGGTGATGCTGCGAGATGCGCTCGTGGTGTTGAAGTCCGGCGATCCGGCCAAGGCCGCGGACATCGCCGCCGCCGATCGGGCCGTGCGCGGGCTCGGCGGCGCGATCCGCCGCTACCTGGTCGCCATCGGTGGCGACCAGACGCTCGACGATGAGCGCGAAGGCGTAAAGGGACAGGAGATCCTGTCGGCGGTGATCAACTTCGAGCACATCAGCGACATCGTCGCCAACAGCCTCATGGACTTCGCGGTCAAGCAGTTGAAGCGCGGTCAGCTGCTGTCCGCCGAGGAGATCGCCGCGGTGGCCGCGATGCACGCGGAAATCACCGACAGCCAGGCGCTCGCGGTGGCGGTTTTCCTGCGTGGAAACCTGGCCGATGCGCAGCGCCTGGTCGAGCGCAAACGGCAATTCCTGCAGATGGAGGCGCAGGCCACGGCCCTCAGCGTCACCCAGCTGCGCGACGCCGCCGCGCGCAGCGGCGGTGCGGACCTGATCGGGCAGGCGGCCGAGGAGAGCGGGCTGGTGCTGCGCATCGCTCGCGATCTGCGGCGCGTGCATTCCCATCTCGCGAGCTTCGCCTACCCGGTGCTGCGCGGCGGCCGCGGTCTCGACGGTCCGACCGTCACGGGCTGAGTCAGTCCGCCTGGGAGGCCTCATCGACCGGCTGATGTTCGGCCGTCCAGCGCAGCATGCCGCCGGCGAGGTTCGCCACCCGCGGCAGTCCGGCTTTCTCCAGCAAGACGGTGGCCTGCGCCGAGCGCGCGCCGCTGCGGCACACCGCCACGATCGGCAGGTCCCGGGACAACTCGTCGACGCGCGCCGCCAGTTGATCTAGCGGGATGAGTATCGCCGAGTGAATATGCCCGAGGGGACCCGTGAATTCCTCGGCGCTGCGCACGTCCACAATCTGCACCGGGCGCGTCAGATCCGCCAGTTCCGCCGGCACGATCTCCCAGAATCCGGCGAGCGTGAAGCGCAGCGGCGCCCAATCCGGTTGGGGGACGCCCGGTTGAAGGCCGCCGTCGGGACGGCCGACGCGAAGATTCGCCGGTACCGCGACCTCGAGGAGCCGCGGGTGCGGCAGATTCAGATTTCGCATCTGGCCGACGAAATCCTCCTCGCCGATCGACTCCGCGATGCGCGGATTGTAGCGGCGCTCCTCGGCCACGGTGCTGACATTGAGGCCGCGGTAGTCGTGCCCGGGGTGGATGAGGCACTCCGGCGGCAAGGTCAGGATCTGATCGCGGATCGACCGGAACATCGCGTGCGCATCCCCATGCTGGAAATCGGTCCGCCCGGTACCGCGGATCAGCAGACAGTCGCCGGTCAACGCGATGCTCTCGTCGTCCAGGACATAGGTGAGGCAGCCGCGCGTGTGTCCGGGCGTCGCGCGCACGCCGAGGTGGCGCTCTCCGAAAGGGATGCGGTCGCCGTGACGCAGCAGCCGGTTGGCGCCTTGCGCCTCGCTCGCGGCGGCGAGCGCAATCTCGCAGCCGAAATCCTGGCGCAGCCACCAGGCGCCGGTGATGTGATCGGCATGCACGTGGGTTTCCAGCGACACGCGCGGCGTCAGGCCGAGTTCGCGCAGCAGCGCCGCGTCGCGTTGACGGTGCTCGAGCACCGGGTCGACGATGACCGCATCCTTCGACCGCGGGTCGCCGAGCACGTAGGTGTACGTGGAGGAGGTGGCATCGAACAATTGTCTGAAGATCATGGCGAGTTCCTCCGCGCTGCGCCGGCATGCACCATGTAGACATTAGCACGCCGATAGGGCGAGACGTGCGGCGCGCGCGCATGGACGAATCCCATCGAGCGATACAGCGCGATCGCCGGTCGCAACGCGCTGTTGGTCTCGAGAAACAGTTCGTCTCCGCCGAGTGCGGCGAAGCGCGCGATTGCGGCGGTCAGCAGTTTCCGGCCGATGCCCAGGCCCTGCCAGGAATCCGCGACGGCCATTTTCGACAGTTCGTACCGGCGCTCCGCCTTTTTCAGCAGTGCGCAGGTGCCGACGATCTCGCGCCCGCTGCGCGCGAACAGGATCTCGCCGCCGGCGCGCACCAGTTGGTCCGGCTTCGACAAGACCCGCCGGTCCACTGCTTCGACCTGGAAGTACTTCTCCAACCAGGCGAGGTTCAGGCGCGCGAAATCGCCTGCGTAACGCGCCGAAAACGGGATGATCGCGACCTTCGCGTCCCGGCGCAGATGCCGGTGCACCCGCTGTGCGAAGCCCCGCGCCTCGAGTCCCCGGTCCAGCTCCGTGAGCGCGTGTGAGAACCGGCGCGCGCCCGGCAGGTCGTCCATCGCCGCATCGATGGCCTTCCATACCGGGCGCAGCCGCCGCAACAACGCCGCGCCGCTGCGCGACAGGCCG
>JBBISV010000004.1:57070-63393 GCA_037441085.1 Gammaproteobacteria bacterium
GGAGCAGTTTGAGGTCCTCGTGCCGGCGATAGTGCCGGCGCCGGTTGTCGTCGGCATCCGGCCATTCGCGCACCACCGCGTGCCGCAGCAGCGTACGGCTCATCTGGCTCACGGCGGGATGGCTTTGCCCGAGTTTGGCCGCAAGTTCCGATATTCCCAGGCGGCCGTGATCGCGCAGCAACAACAGGATCGGGATGGCCCGCGAGGGAAGCTCCACGCCGCGGGCGCGGTACAGGTCGTCGACGCCGGCGTACAGCGCTTCGCTGAGCCGGCGCAGGCGCGACGCCAGCAGTAGCGTCCCGTAATCATGCAGATCAGACGGCGATTTCGTCTTCATGTGCATCAATATACGTAAGTGCTTACGAAACACAATGGCCGGCCGGCGGTCCGGCCGGCCGCGCCGCGCTCAGGTCAGGCGTGCGAGCCATCGCAGCAGCCGCGACAGCGAGGGGGCGTAAGGGGGGCGGATCAAGCCGAGTCCGGAGTGGCGGGACTGCACGAAAACCGGCTTGACGTGCGAGAAGCGCAGGAATCCGAACTCGCCGTGGTACTGGCCCTGGCCGGAGTCCCCGACGCCGCCGAGCGGCAGGCCGTCCTGCGCGACGTGGATCAGGGTGTCGTTGATGGTCACCCCGCCCGCGATCGTGGTCGCGAGGACGCGGTCGCGCACCGCGCGGTCGCGTCCGAACCAGTACAGTGCGAGCGGCGCCGGCCGTGCGCGCACGTAGGCGAGCGCATCGTCCGGCCGGTCATAGGGCACGATCGGCAGGATGGGGCCGAAGATCTCCTCCCGCATGATCCTCATGTCATCCTTGACGTCCAGCAGCAACAGCGGCGCGAACCGGCGGCTGGCGTCCGGCGCGCCGGCCGCTCCGAGCGTTCCGACCGCATCGGCCGCGACTTCGATGACGCGCGCTCCGCCCGCGCGCGCCTCGGCCACCAAAGCGCCCAGACGGGAGACGTGGCGCTCGTCGATGATCGCCGTGTAATCCGGGTTGCCGCGGAAGTGGGGGTACAGGCGCCGCATGGCGGCGGCCACTGTCGCCGCGAAGCGCTCCTCGGCGCCGCGCGGCACGAGTGCATAGTCCGGGGCGACGCAGGTCTGTCCGGCGTTGATCAGCTTTCCCCACGCGATCCGGTCCGCCACGCCCTCGATCATGCAGGATGCGTCGATGATCAGCGGCGACTTTCCGCCGAGTTCGAGCGTCACCGGCGTCAGGTTGCGGGCCGCCGCGAGCGCAACCTCCCGGCCCACCGCCGTCGATCCGGTGAACAGCAGATGATCGAAGCGCGCGGCGGCGAATGCCCGGCCGACGTCCGCGCCGCCGGTGACGACGGCCACCTCCTCCGGAGCGAAGCAATCCGCGACGGCGGTCTCCAGCGCGGCGGCGAACGCCGGCGCCGTCTCGGACGGCTTGATCAGCGCGCGGTTGCCGGCGGCGAGCGCGGCGATCAGGGGCGCGATCGACAGCTGCAAAGGGTAATTCCACGGGCTGATGATGCCGATCACCCCGAGCGGCTGACGCATCAGCATCGCCCGACCGGGCCAGTAGGCCGGCGCCACCGGCGCCCGCCGCGGCCGCATCCAGCCCGCCAGATGCCGCCGCGCGTGCCGTAGCGCGCTGCGCACCAGCATCGTCTCGGTGATTCGCAGTTCGTCGGCCGAGCGGGCGCCAAAGTCGGCTCGGATCGACGCGATGAAGGCGGCCTCATGCGCGTCGAGCATGCGCTCGAGCCGCCGCAGCCGGTCCGTCCGCACGGCCGGGTCCGGACAGATGTCGGTGAGATGCGCATCGCGCTGGCCCCTTATCAAGTCCTCGATTCGTCGTGTCGGGCTGTCCATGGATTGTTTCCCGTTGAACCAGGCGTGAGCATGCCACGAACCGAGCTACGAGCGCTGGTAGTACCAGGCGTCCGCTGTCTAGACTCCCGCCATGAAAAAGTCGGCGGGATTCACCGTACAAATGGCGTGCGCCGTGGCCGCGCTGGCCTGCCAGGCGCCGACGGCGCGCGCGCAGTCGCTCTACCCGATCGTCGTCACCGCGACCCGGATTCCCGAGCGCGCCGACCAGGTTGCGGCGGCGATTTCGGTCGTCACGGGCGCCGAACTCGCCGCGCGCGACGCGGCCGATCTCGGCGCCGCGCTCGCACTGGTTCCCGGCGTCGAGGCGCCGGCGGGCGGCGACGCCGGGCCCTCGAGCGCGGTGCCCTCGTTTCTGGGGCTGCACGAATTCGATGCGTTCCTCCTGGTCGTCGACGGTGTGCCCTGGGGCGGCGCGTTCAATCCCGGGATATCGACGCTCGATTTGAACGACGTCGAGCGGATCGAGATCCTGAAGGGGGCGGCGCCGGTTCTGTTCGGCGCGACCTCATTCGTGGGCGTCGTGCAGGCGATTCATTACCCGGCGGGTCAGGCCGCGAACAGCGCCGATATGGCCTACGGAACTTACGGGTCGCTGCGCGGATCGGCGTCCGTGGTGCTGCCCGCCGCCGCGAATTACCGCCAGTCGCTCGCCGTCGACGGCCGGAGTGTCGGCTTCGCCGACGGCCGCGAGAAGCTCGACGAGAAGCACCTGCTCTATCGGGGTGCGGCCACGGTCGGCGCCGGCACGTTGCGCCTCGACCTGAGCCTGACGGCCGTGCGCGACGTGCCGCCGAGTCCGCAGCTGCGGGCGGGCGGTTCCTTGACTGCGTTGACTCCGATCGACGCGAACTTCAACCCGGCCGATGCGCGAATCGACGAGAACAAGTACCAGCTCGCCGTCGGTTATTCGAGGCCGACCCGTTGGGGCGCGTGGGACACGCTCGTGTCCGTCGCCTACTCCGAGATCACGGATATCCGCGGGTTCCTGCACCCGGATTTGAGCGGCGCGGCCGACACGCAGAATCAGAGGCGCCGCATCGACGACGACTATTTCGACACGCATCTGGCGCATCGATTGTCCGGATCGGCCACGTTGATCGCGGGTGCGGACCTGCTGTACGGCCATGGCCGCCAGACGACGTTGAATGGCAACGGCGCCTATACGGTGCCGCTCGACGGCTCGGTGCTGCCGCCCGCGAGCACGGCGATGGCGCCAAATGAAATCGGCACCGTCGATGACCGACGCTGGTTCTCGGGTGTCTACGCCGCGCTCGACTGGAAGCCCGGCGCCCGCTGGGACGTCACCGGCGGCTTGCGGCTCAACGACGCCCGCGAACACAAGAATTCGAGCGACCTGCTGCTGCTGCCGCCGCCGCAGCAGCTCACGACCGGCGACGTCGCCAAGACCATGATCCGCCCGACGGAAACGCTGGGCCTGAGTTACCGGCTCTGGCGCGACGGCGCGGACGAAGCGGTGACGTACGTGAACTATCGAAATTCCTTCAAGCCCGCGGCGATCGATTTCGGACCCGACTACACGCCGGACCTGTTGAGCCCGGAGACCGCGCAAAGCGCGGAGGCCGGGTTCAAAGGCGCACTTGGCCAAGGGCGCTTTTCCTACCAGGCGGATTTGTTTCACATGGACTTTCACAATCTGGTGGTCGCGACCGCCGCCGGATCGCTTGCGAACGCCGCCGGCGAGCGGCTCGAGGGCGTCGAATTCGAGGGCCGGTACCGGCTCTCGCCCGACCTGACGCTTGCCGCCAGCGCGGCATACCACGATGCGCGATTCACCCACTATCTGTTTTTCGACGGGTCGTCGAGCGTGGACGTCGGCGGCAGGCAGTTGACCTTGTCGCCCCATGTGCTGGCGTCGGCCGGTCTGATGTACTCGCCGATGCGGGGATTCAATGCCAGCCTGACCGCGCGCTACGCCGGCCGCCGCTTTCTCGACGAGACCAACATCGCGCCCGTGGGTGGCTATGTCGTCACGGACGCGAACCTCGGCTACGGCTTCGGCCGCACGCGCGTGTGGCTCGAGGGCACGAATCTGTCGAACCGGCGTGCGCCGGTGACGGCGAGCGAATTCGGCAGCCAGTCGTTTTATCTCCTGACCGGGAGAATGTTCTGGCTGCGGCTTGGTTACAAGTGGGATTGAGCCGGGTGCCGGCGCTCAGCGGCCGAAAGCCACCAGCGCCTCGATCGCGCGGTGTATCGGCACGTAGTACGGCATCGCGAGCACCGCGATCAGCAACGCGCCGGCGGCGAGCGCAGCGCCGATGAACTGGCGCTGCCCGGCCGCGGCGGGCGCGAGCAGCCGGCGCACCCGGCCTTCGACGTCGTCGGCGGCCACCGCCATGCTGAGCGCGGGCGGCGGGCGCTTCGCGGCGTCCGCGAGGCGCGCCACCTTGATCAGCGCCGCGGCGAGTGCCAGACGTCTGCGCGGGTCGGCGCCGGCGGCCCGCTCGTCCGCCTCGAATTCCGCCGCCGCACGCCAGTGCGCGGTGATGCGCGCGCCCCAGGGCAGCCACGCGAGCGCATCCGGGACCGAGATCAGCGTCAACAGCTTCAAATTGTCGCCCGCGGACAGGTGGGCCGCTTCATGCGCGATGACCTGCCGGAATTCCTCCGCGCTGCACGCCTCGAACACCCGCCGTGACGCGATGATCCGCGGATGCCATCCGCCGCACACGGCGACGATCGGCGCCGCCACGTCGATCAGGAACACGCCGCGCTCATCGTCCATCCACGGACCCGCGCCGCATCCGCATTGACGCAGCAGCCCGCGGGATGCGGCGATCGCCCGCAAGCCGCGGATGATCCCCGCGCTCCACAGGGTGAGCGTCAACGCCGCGAACGCGACGATGCAGGCGCCCACGCGTTCGGTTTCATGGGCGGGCTCGTAGCGCAGGAAAGCGGGCAGGGCGACGGCGACCGTCGCCAGCAGCGCGCCCGCGGACGGCAGCAGCCGCAGCGTGAAGACGCGCGCCGAGGCCGCGCCGCGCCGGTCGAATCCCAGGCGCCATGCGGCGGCGATCAGCAGCGATAACGCCAGGTTCGCCAGGCCGTAAACCGCCGCCAAAACGAGCGCGAGCATCGCCCCGAAACTCACGACCCTTCCTCTTTCAGGCGCCGGCGTTCGGCCTGGACCAGCGCGTCGAGTTCATCGAGCAGCGCGGCGTCGCGGCGGCCCACGGCCCGGACCAGCGTCGACAGGACCGCGTCCTTGGCGCCCGCGAGGCAGAGCAAGTCGGTGACGTGGCCCGATGCCAGCTCGCGCAGCAGGTCATCGCGCGAACAGCGCGGTTCGTACGTGAACGCCCGACCGAGCCGGCGACGCGTGAGCAGCTCTTTGCGATACAGTCGATCGAGCGTCGTCATCAACGTGGTGTAGGCGAGGCCGGGAAAGGCCAGGCTGACGTGGCGAACCGTCGCGGCGCGCTCCTGATCCCACAGCCATTCGAGCACCTTGGTCTCGAGCGGGCCGAGCCCCTTGCGCATCGCCGGATGTGCCTCGTTCATCGGCGGCGACCGTTCAAGAAAGTCCGAAAACGCCCGGTCCGACGTCTTCGGTCAGTTCGAGGATCTGACCGCCGCCACGGGCGACACAGGTGAGGGGATCATCGGCGACGATCACCGGCAGGCCGGTCTCCTTCATGATCAAGGTGTCGATGTCCGGCAACAGCGCGCCGCCGCCGGTGATCACGATGCCGCGTTCGGCGACATCGCTGCCGAGGTCCGGCGGCGTCTGTTCGAGGGCGCGCCGCAGCGCACTGACGATGCCCTGCAGGGGCTCTTCCAGCGCCTGCAAGATTTCATTCGAATTCAGCGTGAAGGCGCGCGGCACACCTTCCGACAGGTTGCGGCCGCGGACGGCGATCTCGCGCACCTGGGCGCCGGGGTAGGCCGAGCCGATCTCGATCTTGATCCGTTCGGCCGTCGCCTCGCCGATCAGGATCCCGTAGTTGCGGCGCACGTATTGCGTGATCGCCTCGTCGAATTTGTCGCCACCGATGCGCACGCTCGAAGCGTAAACGATTCCGTTCAAGGACACCACGGCGACCTCGGACGTGCCGCCGCCGATGTCGAGCACCATGGATCCGCGGGCCTCGTGCACGGGCAGGCCGGCGCCGACGGCCGCTGCCATGGGTTCCGGCACGATGTCCACGCGCCGGGCGCCCGCGCCTTCGGCCGACTCCTTGATCGCGCGCCGCTCGACCTGGGTCGAACCGAACGGCACGCAGATCAGCACCCGGGGGCTCGGGCGCAGGAACCGGTCGCCATGCACCTTGTTGATGAAATACTGCAGCATCTTTTCTGTGTAGGTGAAGTCGGCGATCACCCCGTCCTTCAGCGGCCGCACCGTCGTGATGTGCCCCGGCGTCCGGCCGATCATCCGTTTCGCCTCGGCGCCGACCGCGACCACCGACTTGCCGCCGCCAGCCGGATCCTTTTGGAC